>NZ_AUTH01000110.1:0-127431 GCF_000497975.1 Pseudoalteromonas sp. TB41
GGCTTTGCCTGTAAAAAGTACTCATGTTAATTCCTTAGTTGATTTTTAGCGAAGTCACAAAAGGAAAAAACATGAGTAGATACGAGAAAGCATCGCATGTGTATTGGCGATGTCAATATCATATAGTTTGGACACCTAAGTATAGATTTAGGCTCCTTAAAAATAAAATAGGTAGGGATGTCTACAGGTGTATTCAGGTTTATTGCGAACAGCTTGGGTGCAAAGTTGTTGAGCTGAATGTACAAATAGCTCACGTACACTTAGTAGTAAAAGTGCCGCCAAAACTGTCAATTTCAAAGTTAATGGGCGCATTGAAAGGTAAAATAGCGTTAAAAATGTTTAGTAAATATCCGTACTTAAGAAAGAACAAGCTATGGGGTAATCATTTTTGGCAGCGAGGATACTTTGTTGATACGGTAGGCATAAACGAAGAAATAATACGAAGATATGTCAGGCATCAGCAGAAGGAGGAGAGACAAGAGCAAGCTCAGTTAACTCTGGAGTAAACAACGCCCCCTTTTAGGGGGCTAATTCAAAGCCACCTTCTTTAGAAGGTGGATCTTTTACTTAATATGAGGTTTTATTATGGCTCAAAATCAAACGCCTAACTTTGGCATGGTCGGTTTAGGCTTGCGAAGAGAAATGCTAGATGAGCTTGAGCATGCCATACCAAAACAAATTGAGTTTATGGAAGTGGCCCCAGAGAACTGGTTAAAGCTAGGTGGGCGCTTTGAAAAGCAATTTAAGCAGTTAACCAATACTAATTATTTTGTTTGCCATGGTTTATCTCTTTCTATTGGCTCACCTGAGCCGCTCGATATTGAATTTATAAAGTCGTTAAAATCTTTCTTTGATAACCACGATATTAAAGCTTATAGCGAACATTTAAGCTATTGCTCAGGTAAAGGCCATATGTATGACTTAATGCCAATTCCTTTTACTGAGGAGGCGGTTAACCATGTTGTTTCTCGGGTTAAACAGGTACAAGATATTTTAGAACGCCCGCTAGCGCTAGAAAATGTGTCTTATTATGGTGCCCCTGGTCAGCAGCTATCAGAGCTTGAATTTACCAATGCTATTTTAGAAGACGCAGACTGCCAGTTGCTATTAGACGTTAATAATATTTATGTGAACTCGATTAATCATGGTTATGATGCACAAGCGTTTTTAAGTGGGCTACCAACTAATAAAATTGCCTATTGTCATGTTGCAGGCCACTACAATGAGGCTGATGACCTTATTATAGATACTCATGGCGCAGATGTTATTGATCCCGTATGGCAGTTGCTTGATAGCGCTTATGAAACACATGGTGTATTTCCGACGCTGTTAGAGCGGGACTTTAATATTCCACCTATTAACGTGTTAACCAAAGAGCTGGATATAATTCATCAATTACAAGCAAAGCACCTGCAGCTGTTATCCACTGAGCAAAGTGCTTAAACAGTCCTATGCAGCTAGTAATAACAACAGCATGGTTTTAAAAGAGTATTAACTATGAGTTTTATCGATATTCAAAATGAGTTTATGGCTCATATTCGCCAGCCCAACACGAACCCTTGCCCAGCAGATGTTGAAGACAGACGTATGGCTATTTATCGGGAGCTTTTTTTTAATAATATTAATGGGTTTGTTTCATCAGCATTTCCAGTTTTAAAAACACTCTATAGTGAGCAACAGTGGCTATTACTAGTTCGTCAATTTTTTAGTGAACATGATTGCCAGTCTCCTTACTTTTTAGATATTGCTGAAGAGTTTATAACGTATTTAATGACAAGTTATGTGCCCAAAGAGTGCGACCCTGTGTTTATGCTAGCGCTGGCGCATTATGAATGGATTGAGCTTGATGTATCGGTAACTCAGGCTGACTTGAATGAGACCGAACTGGTAACGAATCAATTAACCCATAGCCCTTTATATTTATCTAAAACGGCACGTAACTTAAGCTATGAATTCCCCGTACAACATATTAGCGAAGCGTTTCAACCGCAACAGCCCTCTGAGCAGCCACATTATTTTGTGGTGTACAGAGATAAAGACGATGAAGTACAATTTTTAGCAACTAATGCGATGACCGCCATGCTGTTGTCTATTATTGACAATAACGCAGGAAGCACATTTGCGCATGTTTGCCAGCAAGTCAGTGAAAATGCACCTCAATTTAGCCTTGAGCAAATAACTCAAGGCGCATTAAGTACCCTAACGGCTATGGCACAGCGTCAAATTATAGTGACAAAAAATCAAGATTAAGCTCTTTATAGATTATTTCACATCGTCTATTATAACGCCTTTATTTGTTGTGCTTAATAAAAGGTTGTACCGATGTCAGATGATAAAGAGTTTAAAGACCCGTTTAATGCGGTTTACTTTTTTGCATTTTTAGCCGTGTTTGCTGGAATAGGGTGTTTAAATGCTATTTTAGGTTGGATCACCAGCTTGACGTAATTTTTGCTTTATTTCATAAGGCTGTTGTTTTCATCAGCCTTATATTTTTTTATCTTGTTTACCCTTCCTGAATTTTTATAACTACCGCAAACTCGCAATTTACGCTCACTTAAGGTTATAATCACCTGCTTTGTAATATGAACCATTGAGCAGTTAAAATTATGACTCAAGTAACACCAGCAATTATCAAAAACAGCATTACTACAATTGCTGATTACCCTAAAGCGGGCATTATGTTTCGCGATGTAACAACCCTAATGGCAAACCCTGAAGCGTTTAAAGCAACCATAGATGCATTTATTAACGCCTATAAAGATCAAGGTTTTACTAAAATTATCGGCACAGAATCGCGTGGCTTTATTTTTGGTGCACCGCTATCTTATGCCTTGGGAATTCCTTTTATCCCTGTTCGCAAACCTGGTAAATTACCGCGCGAAGTTATTCGCCAAGATTACCAACTCGAATATGGTGAAGATACATTAGAGCTTCATACTGATGCGATTGTAGCCGGTGACAAAGTATTGCTAGTTGACGACTTGTTGGCGACCGGTGGTACAATTGAAGCAACAGCCAAGTTGGTTGCAAAATTAGGCGGCAACGCCACAGATGCAGCATTCGTCGTATCGTTACCTGAACTAGGTGGGGAGCAGCGTGTTGAAAAAATGGGTATTAAAATCCTAAAATTGGTTGAATTCGAAGGCGAATAATCGATGAGTTATCAGGTTCTAGCGAGAAAATGGCGTCCTCAAACCTTTCATGAATTGGTTGGGCAGTCTCATGTTAAACAAGCGCTGGTTAATGCGCTGAGTCAAAATAGACTGCATCACGCTTATTTATTCACTGGAACCCGTGGTGTTGGTAAAACGACCATTGCGCGTATTTTTGCTAAAAGCTTAAATTGTGATGAGGGCATTTCTGCCACACCATGTGGTCAATGTAGTAGCTGTGTTGATATAGAAGCAGGGCGCTACATTGATTTACTCGAAATAGATGCGGCCTCACGCACAAAAGTTGAAGATACTCGCGAAATACTCGATAACGTTCAATATGCGCCAACCCGCGGACGCTATAAAGTGTACTTAATTGATGAAGTACACATGTTGTCAAAGCACAGCTTTAATGCCTTATTAAAAACGCTTGAAGAGCCACCTGAGCATGTAAAGTTTTTACTGGCGACCACCGATCCACAAAAATTACCGGTAACTATTTTATCGCGCTGTTTACAGTTTAATTTAAATGCCTTGTCGCAAGCTGAAATTAAGCAACAGCTTGAGCATGTTCTTACGCAAGAGCAGCTCAATTTTGATAATGATGCCCTAAGTATTATTGCTAAAGCAGCCGATGGCAGTATGCGAGATGCGCTGAGCCTGACCGATCAGGCTATTGCCCAAACAAATGGCGATATTAATAATCAAGCTGTTCAAGCCATGCTTGGTTTAATGGATACCCATTATAGTCAGAGTTTACTCGCTGCATTACTCGCGCAGGATGGCGCAGCCTTAATGGCTGAAGTTGCCCAAGTCGCGAGCAGAAATCCTAATTACATTGCACTACTTGATGACTTAATTGCACTTACGCATATTATTCAATTAAGCCAATTAGTGCCTGAAGCGGCAGCACTTGATAGCAATAATGCTGACTACATTAAGCATGTTGCAGCGCACACTCATGCTCAGCAAATTCAAGTGTATTATCAGTTATTACTGAATGGCAAAAAAGATTTACAGTGGGCGCCTGAGCCACGCTTAGGGTTTGAGATGATTATGCTACGATTGTTAGCATTTCAACCTGAGCACTCACAAACGACGCATTCAGCACCTAGCTCGCAACCCGCGCCAGAGCAAAATGCCACAGGGCGTACCAATGCATTGCGTGATATTTTAAATAAAAATAAACCAGCGCAGAGCAATAGCACTGAAAGTCAGCCATCAATACATAATCCACAGCCAATAGAGGCTGCTGAGCCTGAGGTTTCGCGCTCTGATAATAGCCGGACTCACATTGAGCAAGAGTCAACGCAAAGTCAGCCAAACGTGTCTGATACAACGCCAATGAGCGATGAACAAGCACAGCGTCAAAGCAAAGATGATGCCTACATGCAGCACAGCGATGTAGAACAAACCATTGCAGCGCAATACGATGATGTAATGAGTAGCGCGGTTGACCAAGGATTTAATCCTGAGCTATCAAACGTACCTAGTAGCACTGAGCATTCAGCGCCAACAATGGGCGAGCAAGAAGCACGTGCACAGTCTGCAATAGCGCGTATTTTACGTGACAGAAATATTTCCGGTGCGGGTAAACTGTCAAGCGCAGCAACCGAAAAACCTGTTGTGCCAAAATCGACCCCTGCTAGGCCCGTCGATAAACCTATTAGCAATACACCTCAAACTGTAGCGCAGGAGCCGCCTCCATGGGATAGTGAGGCGGGTGATGAGTTACCAAAAAAGCCAGCGCTCCCCATGTCAGGGAGCAAGCCACAGGTAAGCACTAAACCTGCAAATAAAGTTGACTTTAAAGCAAAGCATCAAACAATTACCGAAAATCTTGCACCTGAGCTATTAGAGCAAATTAATCCGCAAAAACCGGCTCCTGTTGTTGAACAAGCACCAAGTATTCCGGTGCCGGATGATTTTCAAAGCCCCATCAGTGAAATTAGATTTGCCCATCAACAAGATGAATGGGCTTATTTAATTAAGCGAATGGGGCTTGGCGGGCGCATGCGCCAGTTTGCCTTGCATTCAATTTTTACCAAGCAAGACAATCATTTTCATATTGAAGTCGATGAATCGCAAAAGCATTTAGATACGCCTATGCTGCGCCAAAAGTTAAATGTGGCGTTATCGACTATTTATGGACATAACGTTGAGCTAAATATCGACTTTGCCAGTGGGGTGATTGACTCGCCTTATCTAATTCAACAAAAAATTGATGCAGGTCGTCATCAGCAAGCGATTGATGTGATCACAAGTGATGAAAATATAGTACAATTTCAACAGTTATTTAGCGCTGAAATTGACGAAAACAGTATTCAGGCATTGTAATTAACGACCAGTGCCCTTATTTATACTTCAGTTAATGTATTAAAAGAAAGAGAGACGATTATGTTTAAAGGTGGAATGGGTAACATGATGAAGCAAGCGCAGCAAATGCAAGAGCGCATGCAAAAAGCCCAAGAAGAAATCGCAACAATGGAAGTCGTTGGTGAAGCTGGTGCCGGTTTAGTTAAAGTAACCATGCTTGGTAACCACAACGTGCGCCGTGTTGAGCTTGATGAGAGCTTAATGGAAGACGACAAAGACATGATTGAAGATTTACTTGCAGCAGCGTGTAATGATGCTGTTCGCCGCGTTGCTGAAGAAACGCAAGAGCGTATGGGCAAAGTGACAGGCGGTATGCAATTACCGCCTGGTATGAAAATGCCGTTCTAAGCAACTATGCAACTTTCAGATAGTTTAACATCGCTGATAGAGGCACTTCGTTGTCAGCCAGGTATTGGCCCGAAGTCTGCCCAGCGTATTGCATTTCATTTATTAGAGCGCGACCGTAAAGGCGGTGCTCAACTTGGTAATGCCTTGACTAAAGCAATGAGCGCTGTAGGTCATTGCCAATCGTGCCGCACATTTACCGAGCAAGCACAATGTGATATTTGCTTAAGCACTAAACGCCAAGACAGTGGTATTTTATGTGTTGTTGAATCGCCAACGGATGTACTCGCCATTGAGCAAACAGGTCAATACAAAGGGCTTTACTTTGTATTAATGGGGCATTTATCACCGATTGATGGCATAGGGCCTAAAGAAATTGGCCTTGATGTACTCGAGCAAAAGCTTGCGCAAGGCGGTATTAATGAAGTCATTTTAGCCACAAATCCTTCGGTTGAAGGCGAAACAACGGCGCATTATATTGCTCAGCTTTGCCACAAAAACAATGTGGGTGCATCGCGTATTGCTCATGGTATTCCTGTTGGTGGTGAGCTTGATTTAGTCGATGGAATGACGCTTATGCATGCATTTAGCGGTAGGCGCTTAGTCAGCCATGAATAGTTTATTTTAAGCTTAACTATTTGAACTTACTTTAAAAGCCTACATACATGCTGTAGGCTTTTTTGTTGGCTTTAATTGCAATATAAACAAAAGTTTAAGGATGGTATGGCTGCAATAACCCAAAGTGCTAATGTGATTGTTGATGACTTTATCGCACCTGTTTGCCATGAACACATAAAAATTATTTATCAAGATGAGGCGCTTTTAGTGATCAATAAACCTAGCGGTTTATTGAGTTTGTCGGGTAAAAACCCACTAAATTGGGATTCCGTTCATTATCGTTTAGTC
This sequence comes from Pseudoalteromonas sp. TB41, assembly GCF_000497975.1. Lineage (NCBI taxonomy): Bacteria > Pseudomonadati > Pseudomonadota > Gammaproteobacteria > Alteromonadales > Pseudoalteromonadaceae > Pseudoalteromonas > Pseudoalteromonas sp. TB41. The sequence continues at coordinate 6,780 of NZ_AUTH01000110.1, forward strand.
AATGGTCAACAGGGTAAAACAGCCGCCTTTGCAGAAGCAAAGTTACCTCATCGATTAGATTTTGGAACCTCAGGGATCATGCTGGTGGCACTCAATAGTGAGTCGGCAAAAAACCTCAATCAACAATTTCAAAGTCACACCATAAGCAAACGCTATGTCGCTATGTTGCAAGGAAAAGTGTGCGATAACCACGGACAAATAAATTACCCGATTGCTAAAGACAAACTCTATTTTCCTCGTGTTAAGTTATGTAACACCACAGGCAAAGCGGCCTTAACACACTACACAGTACTTAAGCGTTTTATACAACCAATCAAGACGTTAGTGCAATTTACCCCCGTTACTGGTCGAACGCATCAATTACGTATTCATAGTCATGCAATTGGGCATCCTATTTTAGGCTGCGATTTGTATAAAAGTGAACAGAGTGAGCAGATGGCGTCGCGTTTGCAGTTACATGCCAGCGATATATACTTTCATCATCCAAGCACTCAAAAGCCGATGCATTTACACTGTGCTAGCCCATTTTGAACAGATATTGTTTTTTATAATATTGTTGTTTTTTGCTGGCAGCTTTTTTTACTTTTTTCCCTTGAAGTTCTGACACCTCCCCCCATATTAAGTGCATAACGCAGACACTTTGCAAATTGGAGATACATAAATGACTGCAGCACAAAAAGAAACATTAGGCTTTCAAACAGAAGTAAAACAATTACTAAACTTAATGATTCATTCTATATAGTAACCCCGCACTAAATATTTATACCCCGCAATAATTAATCATATCAGTTTTAAATCAATCACTTAAATAGCATTTATGGCGTTTTAACGCTATATAATCCGCACTAAACATGACTATTATAGATAGCAACTGCGTACCAAGCTGTGTACCATTAATTAATTAAACTAAAATTTGGTACACATTCGGAGTTAATACCAGTGAATATAACGGCGGCAAAGCTTAAGAGTATAAGCGGTAAACCCTACGATGGCGCGGCGGAGGTTTCCGACGGTGATAACTTATCGCTGCGCATTTCACCCAAGGGTAAAATCACATTTCAAATACGATTTAGATTAAACGGCAAGGCAGTGCGCTATAAGCTGGGAACGTATCCTGAGCTTACACTTGCTAAAGCGCGTGAAGAATGCGAAGCGCATATGGCTCAAGTTAGAAAGGATCTTGATCCTCGAAAAATGAAAGCGGTTAACAGCGTTGCTATGCTTGATAATAAAAACCCTACGCTAATGGATGCGATTAATTATTGGTACACGCTCTACTGCGAACCTATGCGTGATAACCCTAAAGGTATTTTTCATCGCATTACGTCGTGCATTAGTGAGCAGTGGCGAGATCAATATATATCAGAAATAAATAAGCAGCATTTTTCTGCCTTGTTTAAATCTATAAATGATGAAAGCTTATTGGGCAAGCGGGGCAGTGGCTTTTCGTTTAATGCGATTATTGAACTTAGATCGGCGCTTAGGTTTTGTTTGCGCCAGGGGTTTATTAATAACGCCGAGTTTGAAGCGCTAAGGCCAAGTGACTTTGCAACTGACTATATGCCGCGTGAGCACTTTTTAACAATAGAAGAGTGTAAGTTGATTTGGTCTAACATCGATAACCTTGCTTTAACTGATAGAAACAAAGTTATTTTACGCTGTGTTATGGTTTTTGGTTGTCGTATTAGCGAGCTTTACACTGCGTTTAAAGATGACTTTGATTTAACAAACCAGTTATTCACTGTGCGCAGAGAAAATACAAAAGGGGGTGTGCACTCTATTGTTAGGCCTATACCCGATGTGTTAATTGAAGATCTGCAGCACATTAAAAGCTTAACACCTGCCTTTAAGTACATGTTTAATAATAGAGGGGGTGATAAGCCGGCTAGCGGTTCTAGCGTTAGTTTAATTGCCAATGCCTGCTATGAAAACATAGATGGTTTAAGGCCGTTTAGAATGCACGATTTTAGACGAACCATATCAACGCACTTAACGGATGCGGGATGCCCTTTGCAGTTTACTGAAAAATTGCTAGGGCATAAAATGAAAGGCGTGCTGGCGATATACAATAAATCGCCAATGCTTGATGGCTTAACGGAGTGGGTGAATAAGTGGGTTACTATGATCACTAAGTAGCAGCGCCAAGCCATTAAGCGCTGTGCTTAATGGCTTGCTCGTTCATATCGCTGTAGTGTTTGTCTATCACTACTTTTAACCAGCGGTGCGGCCTGCCTACGTGAGTAGGCTTTATAAATTCGCCTTTGCTTACTTGCTTGCGTAAGTAATCCTCTGTTACGCCCTCAAAGGCAGCTACTTCTTTGGTCGTGTAAAATTTGCTAGATGGTAAACTCATTTGTCGCTCCAAGGGCAGAGGGCCAATAAAATAGGCCATAATAATATGGCGGTTATATAAACAGGCAAGCTTACTTCGTCGCTTTTGCCTGTCATGTAAACAAAACTAAGTCCGCACTTTATGTAAAAACAACATAAAATAAGTGCGACGATTAAAAATATAATTGCGTCATTGGTCATAAGTCACCTTCATATTGTTCATTATAACTAGCCACAAAGGACTCGGCTTCCTGGCTGTGGCTAAATTTAGCTACGAGTCTGTCGGTTTCCTCACCGTAAACAAAGCCAGACCCACCGCTATACAATCTTTCTCCAAAATTTACTTTCATAAATCACCTCGTTCGTAATTTTTTAAACGCGGGCTTTCTTTGCCGGCTATTTCAATGCGTGGCTTTAAAAGCGCTTTGTTAGCTTTGCCTATAGTGCTATCTGTTAGATCAAGGCCTTTAAATGCTTTGGTCTTGTTGTGTTCGTCATTAATAATTTGGTTGCGCTCAAAGTTGCGCATTTCAATTACTTCATCAAAGTGATCACCACAAGCAAAAGCGCCGCGATATTCATAAGCTTCATTTGCTTTTAGCTTAGCCTTACATTTTTTGCATGTGTAATTGCTCATAAATCACCTATTGATTCGAAATCTTCAAATTCTGCGCTACCATCTTCAACTTCACGATTCATACATTCAGCGCAAACAAAACTGCCCATAGAATCAATTAATTCAGCTTCATTTTCACAATGAGCGTATTCACAAGATTTACTCATAAATCACCTTTGCCTTTTATTTTGCCTTGCTTTCTCAAGCTGCATGCCATTTCAGTAATGGCCTTGTAGGTTCGACCCAATGACAAGCACAGCTCAGACACTGGCACTTTGCCGTAAAACTCAATTAAGTATTTTTGATCCGTGGTGGTCATTGGCTTTTTGTGGTTAAAGTGAACCTGCGGATCGTATTTGCACATTAGCTCTTTCATAAATCACCTATGGGTTTAAATACTCGGCATCGCCAACGGTAAGCCTAGTGGAAAGCTCCATGTGGTAACTTGCTAGCTCACTTTCTTCTACTGCAACAACTCTTGATGACTCAGGGTTTCCATACTCTTTAGCTATGCTGTTAAACATTGACACTAATTCATTTGCATCATCTTTGCTTTTTGCAGCAAACCAAGTGTCACTTCCACCGTGGACAGCCCAATATTTAGAGCTTTCCTTGTCGCTTTCAGTGTTTTGATTTTTTATCGAAAATAGCTTTTTAAGTTCGTCGCTATATTCGGGATAATCGTTGATAAACTCTTTAACGCCGTAATTAAGATAAAAAGCATTGCTTATGCTTTCTCTTAGATGCCCGAACGCCGCACATTCACCTGTTTCAGATTCGTAGTTTTCTCTTAATTTCAAGCATGAAATACAAGTTTTATAACTATCTGGCTCGCCATCCCATACCCCGCTACAATACTGATAATTTTCACCAATATTTATTTTCTCTAAACACTCACAGCAATTGTGAGGTTTTCTTGCTTTGCGCATTTTTTCTCTGAATGCACTTGGAATATTACAGTCACACATAAATCACCTATGCTAATTTTTTGGCGTAGTCAGGGTTCATTGCTCTATAACACGCAGACTTCATACAGCCTTTGGCGTTATTAAGGCGTTTGTTTAAATCTTCGCGGGTGTCTGGCACTGCGCATTCAAACGTGTCACGTTCTACACCGTTGTAAAAATTCCATGCTATACGTGGCTCGTCTTTGCATACATCGTTAGCGTAAATATTGACGCGGTAACCGCCGCTCTTTTCAGGGATACAATCAGCCGCATCTTTTAACAAGTCAGCCAAGTACGCTTTATGCGATACATTTGGCTGGCCGCTTTGCAGTAGTGCCCAGGCGAATGAATAAACGTAGTCGTTTAAATCCATTTCACCGCTAGCCTGCTGTTTTAATTTAAAGCCATGCTGTAAGGCTAGGGCTTTTATTTTTGCGTTGTTCATGCTGTCACCTTATGTTCTTTATTATCAGGCTTTGCAGCCGATTTAGGTTTAAGCGCATACCAGTTATGCGCTCTGCGTTTAACTTGCGGTTTCATTAGGCTGCTACCTCTGCATCAGGTTCTTGCTTGTAGTTGCTGCAAACCTCAGCCGCAAACACGCCTTTATTTAGTTTTGAACAGTTGCCGTATTTAGCTTTTTTACCATTCTCACTCAGGGCAAAGCCTTTGCAGGTAAAGTTCTGGCAGCTAATGCACGCTTTAGGCATGCCTACTTTTGATATTTCCATGCTATGCCCTCGCTTTAAGTTGGTTAGTTGTTAGTCGTTCGTATTTCTTCTGCGTTATTCCATGCGCTTTAAGTGCTTGACTTGTTTTCATACCACTATTAACTTTTTCCTTAATAGCGCTTAGCAGTAAGTGCTTGTTATCTCGCTGTATGTTATTAATAACTGTTTTTGTTATATTTTTCTTTTCTAGCTGATAGTAAATTGTGCCAGTTGATACACCGATTTCTTTTGCTATAACCGCAATACTTTTGGTTTTTAACTGTTCTGGTACATTGGCATTTTCAACTTTCAGCGCAGGCACGCTACCTTTAAGTTCAACACTATTTCTTCTCATGTGGTAACGGATCGTTTCAGGGTAAACGTCAAACTTATCTGCCACCTCTGTTATAGGCAGTGTTTTAACGAGCTCTAAAATTAGGCTTATATCCTGCTCACTTAATTTTTTCATGCTGCTTTCCTTTTATTTAACTTACCCACTTCGTTACCCCAAACAGCCCAGCCTTTTGTGCGCTTGCGTGAAAACAACTCAATACGCGGTACGTCACCGGCCAATTCAACGCAGGCCTCTCTGAACTTGTTAGGCTTTTCGCTATGCTGTAAAACAGGGAATGCACCACTAAAAACAGTAAAGCCTAATAAGTCGTCTAGGCTTGCCGCGTCATAATTACCAACGGCTCGCACTGAACGGCTTGCTACCTTTGGTTTGCCTTTGATTGCTATAATGGCCGACTCGCTACCTTGGCGTGTCCAAAAGCCCATACCAAACACGGGGTTGTTATTAACAGTGAGTTTGTTCCATACAAACCCGCTCATCGTTTTAATTGTGAAGCCCCATGATTTAACAACGTCTAGGGCTTCTTGTGGCATTGAACCAACCCACCACATAACCAATATGCAATCGTCCGCTGCAATATCATCAATAGGCATCGCTTTTAGCTCGTCTACGCTCATTGTTGATTTGTAGTGATGTGCTGCACCGCTTTTCATACTGCCGCCGGTCTTTTTATTGCTGAATTGCCAAGCAGGATCCGAGTAAATCAGATTAAATTTTTGGCCTTTAAACTCTGAAAAAATTGATTCTTTATTTTTCACAACTAAGCTCCCTAATCATGCCTTTATGAATATTCACCACCTGGTTGAAGTCAGAGAAATCTTCTATGAGCATAATTCTTGAATTGTTTTTTCTTGCATTGATGCCGAATTTCTTACTTCTCATTTCAATTGTTTGTTTCACAAACCCTTTGTTCTTCTTGCTCTCAAGCTCATTTACATGCATAAAAGAGACTAATTTTAAATCGAGAAGTACAAACACATAAAAGTCACAATTATCAATTGAGTTTTTCCTCAATGCGCCTTTTCCGCCTCTAGTTCCGAACCTAGCAACGTTGAAGCTCCTGCCGTAATCTTTATGTGTTTCCGTAGACTTTACCTGCCCTCTAAGTATCTCCCCGTTGACATCTACTAAAATGTCGTAAGGGAGACCTTGATCACTTAGAAAAGAAACGAAGCCAGATCTCATTAACTCAAAAACAGCAAGGTATTCTCCAGCTTTTCCTATTTCTATTTCGTTTCTGCTCAAAATAACCTCCTACACTTTTAAAGCTAACATGATCTAAAAAAGGAACTTCCTTACATGCACATTAAGAGTGCTGGGTATTGCAAGCCGATTGGCGCGAACGGAATATCGTCGTCAAAGTCTATGGTTGGGCTCATCGGGTTACTTGCTGTGCCTTGCTGTTGCCCGCCGCTCATGTATTGGCTATTTGATACGCCTTGCTGCGCTTGACCTCCTTGCTGTTGGCCTTGGTTATTTTGGCGCTGAGCTTGGTTGTTGCCTTGGTAATTATTATTACTATTGCTGTAAGAATTATTACCCTGCGCTTGGCCTTGATTATTGCCTTGTGCGTGGTTGTTTTGTTGGCCTTGGTAATTATTATTACCTTGGTTGCCCTGATGTTGATTATCTTGTCGCGAATCGAGCATTTGCATATTTTCTACTACAAACTCTGACGTATAACGATCTGCGCCGCTTTGGTCTTGCCATTTTCTGGTTCTGAATTTTGCTGTAACAAAAATCTGTGAGCCTTTACGCAGGTATTCGCCCATTATTTCGGCTAGCTTACCGAACGCAACAAGGTTTACCCATTCGGTATTTTCCTTTTGCTGGCCTGTGTTTTTATCTTTCCATTTGCTACCAACAGCAATAGAAAATGATGCCGCAGCTTGCCCTGATTGGGTGTAGCGAATTTCAGGGTCTTTACCTAATCTACCGATAAAGTTAGCTTGATTTAGATCGTTAGCCATTACTTACTCCTTACTTAGTTGTTATTAAAACGATGATGGCTAGCACTAAAACGCGTACTGTATTTACTGCTGCCATCTTTAAAAACTCTTTGCGCTGCTGCTTTGCAATAGCGCTTGAGCTGTTACCTTTGATTGCCATGTAATCGTGTAGCATTAGTAGTGGTACCAGGTGGTGTCGTAGTCGTCGGCATCAAGCCCTTGGTCAAGTTCGATGCGGCCTTTCATTGCGTACACATTGAAAAGTATTTTTTCCATACCATATAAGCGGCCCATAGACATCGCTTCACCGGGCTTTTTATCGTCAACTCGAATACCTAAAATGTCATACTTGCCAGTTTCCTTGTCTTTACTTAAATGCAGGTCGTAGGCGCAGTTACGGCTATCTTGATCAGGCTCTTTATCTATATATACAGAGAGTGAGTCGCCATACTCGCCAAATTTCCAATCATGTTTATCTTTAAAATCTTCTATAATCAGCGTTATTTCACCCTCGCCATCACCATCTTCTTGAGCGTCTTTTAGTAGCGACTCAACAATGTAAGAAAGCGTTATTTTTTCTGGCACTTCTGCCATTATTTCTGCAAACTCTTTATCTAGAACCTCGGTTAGGCGTGAGTCGTAAAACCCTTGCGCTGCTACTTTTAAGCGGTTTAATACAAAGTCGTGATACGTTGGTAAGTCATCCATTTCTTCTAGCTGCGGCATGATGGCTTTAGTCATTTTTTCTTTTAGGGCTTTGCCTAAATCGCTGTAACTGCGAAAAACATCGTTAGCGGTTTCTTCGATAAGCGAATCGACCTTTTTGCTAATTGCTATTTCAAGCGCGCCAGCTTGGATTTTTTCACTAAGAATACTGCCAAACATTTCTTGAACTGTAGTGCTGCTTGGATCAATTGTTGGTTCAAATACTTCTTTGGTTTCGTTGCTCATTTTTATTCCTTATTGCTTACGCTGCTCGGTTAATTTTTTCTGCTGGCTTAATACCGCCTAAGCCCTCGATTAAGTAGTGCATTTTTGCGCACACGCTATGGGCTTTATCTCGGTTTGTTGTGAACCTACAGCCTGGTAAGGCCCAGCCGTCTAAGCTGTTTTTTTTAGCGCTTACTACTGTTGCTAAGCCAACTGTTATGTTGTCGCTGGCAAGGTGCTCAACCATGCGTAGCTGTGGAACTCGTGAATTAGTCATATAAACCTCGTTAAAAGAGCTGCGCCCGCGGGCGCTTGGCTCAGGTCGGAGTTAAAATTAAGCGGCTTCGCCTTTTTCTGGTTCGCTTGGTTCAGTTGCTGCAAAATAAACAGCCATACTTGCTTTAGCGTCATTTAATGCGTTATGGGCGCCTTCAAGCTCTTTGCCTGTAAAGTGCTTATATGCCTCTACCAGCTTTGGATTTTTACCGGCTTTCATGGCTTTTTTAGCAAGGAACATAGAGCAATGATGGTCATCTTTTTGCGCCCACTTTTCTTGTACCGCTTCATCAAAGAAGCGTTTCAAGCCAATGCGAACAATGCGTTGGTCAAAGGTTCTGTTGAATGCGATGCGCTCAGAGCCTTCACAAAAATCTAAAAGCTGTTGGATAGCTTCTTTTTCAGGGATGCCGACTTCGATTGCATGCTCGTTAGTAATGCCGTGAATATCGATTGTTTCTTGCGGGATAACCCAGCCATCGGGCTTGATAATTAAATCTAGCTCGCCGATCAGCTCTTTTGTTTCAGGGTCGTGCTTTACTGCTGAAATTTGCACAATGTGCGGCTGGTTCTCGCCATCGCTTGGGGTTTTCCAATCTGGGATGCCGGTTGTTTCTGTGTCGTAACTTACTAATGGTTTCATGGTATTTGCCTTAGTTTTATAATGGGTTGGTGGTTAAATTAAGCCGTTCAATTAAGCTGCGTGAGCTTTGTTTAAGCGTTGCTCTAAATCTTTTATGCGAACGTCCTGCGCTTCGATATGACATTCAGCTAAATCAAGTTGGTCGCAGATACGGCCTAGCTCTTCGTTTTCTGCGCGGTCTGCATCGCTTGGCCATACATCAAGTGGTGTGTAATCGGTTGGGGCGCTTGTGCTTTCAAACACTGGCGACTTGAACGACTCACCTAATAGCGGTTCGTTTTGTCCTAGCATGCGGTTAACTTCGGTTAATGCTTCATGCTCTTGCTGCTCAAGAGGGAGTGAGCTTGATTGCTCTGCTTCAATTGCTTGATGCTCTGCGTTGCGCTGCGCGTTTAAATCGGCTTGCGCTGCTTGTTGCTGTGCATCAATTTCGGCTTGTGCGTTAGCTTGGCGTTGTTGCTCGAGCTCTGCCTGCTCTTGTTCGTATTGGGCTATACGGCCATTTATTAGGTGCGTAAACTGCTCTTTATCTGCAAGCAAGTGTTGCTGTATATCGTTAAATAAAAACTGATAATTATGCGCAAGCTCATTAAGCGTGCTTATATTCATTCGCATGTGCTGAGCGGTAGATGAAAGGTTTATTTTTTCATTGGCTACCGCTGTATCTATGGCGTTGCTGATTGACTCTAGCGTGCGCTTGCCTTTTATTTCGCTTTTAAGGTCAAGTGTTGATGGTGGCAGTTTGAACGGCGCAAGCTCTGCGTTAAGCTCATTGATGTGTGATGCTAAAGATACAGAACCGTTAATAATCGCATCGTTTTTTATTTCTTCTTTGCGGCTTTTTACTTGCTTTTCGGTTGCTAATCGAGCCTGGCGCAATTGCTCTTTTATAAAGTTTAAATCTTTAACGAATGCGTCAATGTCTTGAACTTCACCAAGTACAACTCCCGCCATGGCTTCTAGCTTTGTTTCAGCGCTTTTAAATACTTTGACCATGCTTTCAGCGTCAGCAAAGTCCTGATCAGACTCTAATCGCTTCTTTGACTTCTCAACTAAGTCTTCTGCTGCTGCTTTGTATTCACTTAGGTTACTGGTAAGTGTTAGCCCATCCATTTTATAAGCGATTGCAGGTAGGTCGCGTATTGGTTGCGCTTCAACCTTTTGCTTTTCCTCTTCTTCAACGTAGTTGCTTAAATCATTTGCAAATTGATGCCACCCAGCAATTACTTTTTCGCGGCGCTCAGGCACTGACTCATACCAGCAATGCAACGCTGTTTCTTCTGTGCCTTGAGAAGCCATAAATAAAGTGCGCTCTGCACCTGATACCAATAGCTGATGCTCAAGCTGCGGCCAGTATTCATCTGGCATTTCATTGTTAGGTATTGCATCGCTTAACAGTTTATTAAGCGTTTTATGTTCCCATGCCTGATCCTCAAGCATGGTAATGCCATCGAATGATGCTAAGAGTGGCAGGCCGTCAACTTCTTGCGTGCCAGTTGCCGGGAAAAGCTCATCATTAACAACGCGTTCAGCGATAGGGCGTGCCATTGCTTCATACTCATGGCCCGCTGAAAAGATCTTTTCCTGCTGTGCTGTCACTTCTGGCACTTCACCGGTGGCCTTTTCTTTTAACAATTGGTTGCGGCTTTTGTACTTACTAAGGCCAAGCATTGCGGTCGCTTCGCTTGCCGTAAAATGTGCACTGCGCACTTTATGCCACTCTGCTGAACCTTGTACTAAGTTTAAAATTCTCATTATGCTGCTCCTTTTACTTGTACTGAGTGAATTGTGTTTATTTGATCTTCGGTTAGCTTTGCTTTCGATTGAACTTTTCCAATAACTTGATCTGCGCTCATTTTTCCTGACTCAATGGCTTGCGCCCACTTAGGAAAGTTCGCGTTAAAATGCTCGCTAGGGTAGTAATCTAGTTGCGCTGGCTTATTGGCTGGGTTTACTTCTTTTTCAGTCACGATTGCGCCGGAGTCTTTAAAGCGCTCAGCTTCATCTGGATCAATAATTCCTGAAATGCCAAACGCATAACGGCCCGCTTGAATGGTTGCTTTATGGCGCAGCATGCGGGCAGGCCACTGTTTCCAAGTATCGGTAGTGCGTTTGCACTCTTCCATGTACTCGGTCACCTCAATAGGGTGCTGGCAATTCTTTTTAAATATGCGGCACGTAACAGCAATAAGATTTGCGCCGTCTCTAATGTCGTTAAACACCATGCCGTCAAAATCGTGATGGCTATTTATGATGCGCAACCAACCATCTATAGAAACAATTGGCTGTATCCCTCCTCCTTTAGCTGGAAAGGCGTAAATTTCTTTAACAAGTGGGTTAAGGCTATATTCGTTAGCCACCGCAATGAACGATGCAAATTGCTCTCGCGTTACTGGCTTTCCAGAAGGCATAACCGTGTTTAATATTACGTTTTCAACTTCTTGCTCATCCATTGATAAGCGAGTTGCTAACTGCGTTAATGCTTTACTCATAATTCAACTCCGATTGATGGTTTTTTAGATTCTTAACCTGCTAACTTAAGGTTTGATTGGGGTAGTGCGCCTTGTTTTTTAAAGTTGCGCACTGTGTTGTATGCCGCTTCTAGCTGCTCAACTGCGTCGGCATCTGTTAAAAAAACAGTTATTGATTTTTCGCACCTGCCATTGACGTAAATAAATACGCAAATTGATGGGTCGGTTGCTGTAGTAACCACATTTACATGCACGCTATGGCGAAAATTAAATGACTCAACCGCCAAGGCTTCAATGAGCGTTTTCGCATCAAGCGATAAAGCGGGGAATGTATTTGCTTTAATATCCATTTTTGTAACCCTAGTTTCATTTGATGCTTTACAATGTAACCAAAGTTCCAAAATGCGTCAAGTATAAATGGAACTAAAGTTACATTTATTTTTTATTAATTGAGGGTTAATATCTTCTTAGAGCTTGATAATCATTGATATAGAGGGATTTAACGCGATGAAAATAAAATTTTTAGGGGTTATGGTTGCAACGGCTACGCTTGCTGCTGGGTGTGGAGGTGGTGGCAGTGACTCCGGTTCTGGGAGTGGTGGTGTTATTGTTAATCCGCCGCCTGTAAGCTCTGTTGACTATCCAATTAACAACTCTTCATTGGTTAAATACTCTGCGGGAGATTACATTCAGTACGATGGCCGCGTTAAGCTTAGAGAGAGCGATACTTACGTTGGCTTTGATCAAAGCGCAACTGTATTAACTCAATATCAAAACCCTATTGAGCCTTTTAATATTGATTCAGGGAAAGATTTTTTAATTACACAGTTGGTTACATTAGAGTCAGGCGACGTTGTTACAGATAAGTACCATGTAATACAAACTGAAAGCGCTGAAATCTACACTATATATAACAGCGATACGTCTGAATATAATTGCGCTAGATATGAGGTTAATGACAATTGCATCGGTTTACTGACGATGCCTGGCGAGTATTTTAAATCAGATGTGTACACTCAAACTGGCTTTGAGGGCTCTTGGTTCTCTGGGAGATTTGATAAAGAATATGCAGTTACCCACACGCTACAGATGGGCGATACTGTAATTGTTGATACGCAATTGGGAACTTTTGAAACATACCCTTTAAAAATAACTTATTTAAGAGAAGATTTATATTTTCCTACTTTAAGCAAAAGCATTGTTGGTACTTACTGGATTCATCCAGATGTTGGGGTTGTAAAGGCTGAGTATGTGAGAAAGGAAAGTAATAGTGAGGTTTACGAGGTTAACTATTCAATTGTCGATAGTAGTTTTTAATTTAGTTTAAAGCTGGCTTGTTATGCCAGCTTTAATTATTGCTGAACCATTACAGAGTACCAAAACACTGAGCCTAAAACTTTAATATCTTTAGACTGCTCACTGTCGTAATCTTCATCCGGGTACTCATCTCGGTTAAAGCTTCTAAGTCTTATTCCACCTGATGGTAATCTATGAACAACTTTAACTCTTAAAAAGCCGTCATGATCAATGGCGTACATTGAGCCATCTTTAATCCTGGTGTTGGCTGTGTTTATTCCTACGGTTGCTTTGTCTGGTAAAACAGGCTCCATACTATCACCACTAACAGTAACACATGCTGCACACGCTGCATCTACGTTATAGCGTTTTAATGTTGATTTGGCGAAGCGCAGTTTAAATCCTGAGTCCTCTTTTTTAACCAACGAACCAGCACCGGCCGCTAACTCAACTTCCTTGTAAAATGGCACTTCTACCTCGTCATCTTCAAGATCCGTACTGCCTGACCACTCATAAATAACGCCAAGCTCAGCAACGTTAGATGTTAGCTTTTCTGTTCTTTTGTATGGAACACCGACTTTTTCACCGTAAAGAATATACTCAGGCGTGCAATCTACCGCTTTAGATAGCTTTAAAAGGCTATCCCCATTTATTTTTACTGTTGGATCTCGCTCCCACTTAGTAACCGCAGCGCGGTCTACACCGCACGCATCACCTAGGCTTTGCTGACTCAACTTGGCTGCTTTGCGCAGCGTTCTAATACGTTCATTTTGCATAATGGAACCTAGGTTACATTGTTGGGCCTTATAAGTCATCGTTTCTATAGTTCCATTTTAACTTGATCTAATATGGAACTACGGTTACTATTGGTTACTAAAGTTCCAAAAATAAAGGTGCTGAAATGCATAAAACCGCAGTCATAAAGCACTTTGGTAACCAAAGCGAGGTCGCCAGAGTGCTCGGCATTAGTCATAACGCAGTAGGTAAGTGGGGAAAAGTTATCCCGCTTTTAAGGGCTTACCAAATCCAAAGTCTTGACGGTTGCGATCTTAAAGTTGATTTATCTCTTTACGATTCGAACTCTCAACCCAAATCAGCAGCATAGGAGAACTATAGATGCTTTTATCTAAAAAGAGTACGAGAAACTTGCCCGTAGCTTATCGCTGTGTATCAGAAGCCGCAGCAAGTTTTACTCGTGATTACAATATATCTGATATTGCTAGACAAATGGGAAAGTCAGCAACAACGCTGAGCAACAAGCTTAATCAAAATGTTGATTCTCACATGCTTGGATTGATCGAAGCAGAAGCAATACAGCTGATCACGCAAGACTTTAGAATATTAAACGCAATGGCCTTGCATGCCGGGAAAGTTCTATTTGATCTGCCAGATGCAAACCTTACCAGAGAAGAATTAACAGTATTAAACCTGTCTTTGATGGAGTCTCAAGGCGAGCTGGCTAAATCAATGCGAGTAGCGCTAGAGCATAACCATATTACCGAGACTGACTTTACGATTATTGAAAAGACAGCTCTTGAGTCTATCACTAGCACTTTACAAATTGTCGCTGAATTACGCGAAATGGTAGGACGCAAACTGCCAGGTCGCGCCGAGAGCTTAAAGGTGGCGTGATGAGTGATAAATACTTAGATATTAAAGACCTTGTTGATGGCAAGTTTTATAAGTTTTCGCTTGATGGGCGTGCTTGTGCAGGCGTTTTTATAAAGGCCTTAGCTGGCGATAAAGAAGAAGACGGGTTTTATTGCAATGGTGTTGAGGTTTGCCCTGTTGCTGATGCGCAACAGATTTTGTCGTTGAGTGAAGAACGCGAAGCGCTTCACCGCTACAACCCAGCAGTACTAACCATGCCTGATTTTGATGCTGAATATTTAAGCCGAGTAACGAATGCTAGAGCAGAAATTGACGCTGTGATGCAAAGGTATGGTTTTGAGGGAATAAGAACAGAAGCGGGTAATAGCAAAGCGTGCAAGACGTTACGGGACGCTTTTCGCCATGATGTTTTAGTTAAATATCGGCCTTAAAGTGCTTAAGGCCGTGGGTGTTATTTGTTGTTTTATTTGCTTGAAAGGGCTTCTTTTAAGTCTTTCTCAAGGTCAATACCAAATAATGCTAGCGACTTTGCTGTGAGTGTATACCAGCCATCGGTGTGTTGTTTTATAAGCCCTTCTGATTCTAAAAAAATCAGTAGCCCTTTATGAAAATCGACGTCTGGTTTTTCCTCAGGCTTGAATGGTTTGGGAAAGTCTTTTTCAAGAGAGTTAAGTACAGCGACGGCATCGTTATAGAAAGTTTCTAGTTCCATGTTGTTGTCCTTTTGTTTGTTGGTTTAGTAATTCGCACTTGCATGCTAGCAGACAAAAGGGCGCTTTTTAATCAGTTTTAATTTTAGGTTTTATTTATGGATGCAGCAGATAACGCACAAATAGAAATAGACCGCGAACAAGCGCGGCAAATTGCCAATTTAAAACAAACTGAGGTTGTTGCAACTGATGAATGTATTGAATGCGGTAACGAAATACCAGAAGAACGCCGAAAGGCAGTGAATACCAATTTATGTATTGGTTGTGCAGAAATGCAAGAAATCAAACGAAAGCAGTTTAGGCGGTGAGTATGGAGCTTAACCAAAATACATTATTTGCTTTTTCATGCGATTGGTTTTCGTTTCAGTTAAACGGAACTAATAACGCAAGACGCGGGAAGTTTAATACGAATGTATTTTTTGGCTTCGGCAAGCGCGCAAGTAATCGCAAGCTTTATAAGTTACCAACGCTGTTTTGGACTAAAGGTGAAAATTCAGTCTCAACTATTCGCGCGATTAAACGCAGCACACAAACGGGCGGTTATGTGCAAAGGGGATTAAGAGCGCAAAGCATGCTTAGCCTTTATTTTTTGCGCTTTTATATTTCGGCACACTTTGACACTTACCGAGCAGGCGAGCTGGGGTTAACCGCGACTAATAATTTATTAAATGATGGGGAATACACCCTCTTCGTTAAGTTTGGGCGGTGGCAGTTTTTCATTTAGGCAGGATTGCGTTAGGCGTTCTTGCATTTCACGGCGTAGGCCGTCGTGGTTTGCTTCGCTACATGCGCTGCATATGTCGGCGCCATAGCGGTGCAAAGGTTTAAGCCTGAGTGTTGGGTGATCATGTTTGGTCTTTTGACAGACGATACAGGTGTATGAGTAAGGCATGTTTGCCCCTTTGTTGTGTTGTGATTCGCACTTGCAGCTTAAAACAACGAGGGGGCAACTTACAAATGATAGGTGTGAGTATGCGATTTATTTTTTGGCACGGTTTAAATATTGGCTTGCTGTTAATGCTGGCGAGTTTACTTGTTAGTGAAAAAAACGCTCTTTCAGACTTGTTAAGCATATTAGCGTGCGTTGCTTTTGTAGCTGGCTTTTTAGGCAGCTTTATTAAAGGGCGCAGGCGATTAAAAGAAGATAAGAAAATTAAAGCGCGGCCTACAGGTGTAGACCGCAGATAAAACAAAACCCGCATCAGCTTAGGAGGCACGATAGCGGGTTTCAATTCATCGAGGTAATTATGGCTAATTTAGCAGAAGTTTACAAGTTCCCTGATAAACAGGGAGGACTTAACGAAAAAGAACGGCGGCAGCTTATGAGTGAAAAAGGCGGCTTTGCTAGTACGTACAGAAGCATTGACCAGCAACCGTGGAGTAATGACGGCGTGTGCATGCTTATAGCGCAGTATTTAATACGTAACGCGGCGTTTAAGGCGCTAAGTATTGAGTACCGCAGTAACAGGCTTAAATTAAGCGCTGGGCAGTTTGTAACGACTGTGAGAGAGCTGGCAGCAAAAGCGGCTATAAACTCGCTATATAAAACAGAAAGCTCAGCAGCAACAGCTACAAACAGAGCGCTAGAAAAACTTGAAAAAGATGGTTTTTTAACACGTAAATCTATAGGCAGAACAGTGACGCAATGCACTGTAATTAGCCTACCAAACTACTCAAAATTTAACCAAAAAAGTGAAACACGAAGTGAAACACGTAATGAAGCACGAAGTGAAACACGTGAAAGCCTTGGTATAAAAGGCGTTGCAGCTAGTTGTGAAACACGAAGTGAATCACGCAATGAAACACGAAGTGAATCACTAAATAAGAATGATATTAATAATAAAGATCTAATAACCCCCCTTACCCCCCAGGGGGTGACTGCGTTGTTTGATGCGTTTTGGAAATCGTACCCAAGCAAAAAATCAAAACCCACTGGTCGCAAGGCGTTTGAAAAAATCGCAGCAAAATTCAAAACCAAGCCTGATGAATTTAAAACCTTGGTTGGCGAAATCATTAGCCATGTTGAAAAACGCAAACTTGACGATCCGCAGTGGACCAAAGACAGCGGGCAATTTATCCCGATGCCGGCCACTTTTTTGAATCAAGAGCGCTGGAACGATGAATACACAACGGGGGCAAACCATGAAAGCAGTCAGCACAATCTTACAAGCCAATCACATCGACAATTGCGGTCGAATCCTAATACCCGATACGCAGACGCACAAGCGTACTTGGAATCACGCGGACTCGCCGGACCTAGAGAAAGCGGTAGTAGCCCTGTGGACTCGTCTGGACCAAATGTTTACGGGCCGGTGGACGCGGGAACATGGGGGACTGGGGAGTGATGATTTTAAATATTTGCTTGGCTTGCTCACTGAAAAGTTTAAAAGCCCCGATGATGTTGCCGCCGCGAGCATTAAATTGCTTGAGAGTGGGGCAGAGCATCCACCGTCAATCCCTAAGCTTTTGTCGCTTTGTCAAAAGCCTAAGCAGCATGCAGCACACAAAGAGATTAATCGTGATTTTTTGTTGCCGCAGCTTGCAAAAGGCCCGCGCAGCGAAGGCACAGAACAAAAACTTACAGCTTTGCGTGAGCAACTAAAGCGGAGGGCTTTAAAGTGAACAAATACAAAAAAATTACAGTTGTTTTAAAGGGTTTTTTAGCCGTTGCTTTAGCGATATATGTGTTTTTGTATATTGGCTCATGTGCGCAGCAGCTTGATGAGGCGCGTGAAAACGTGTGCAAAGAAAAAGGCATGGTTTTAGTAACTGCTCGCGGTAAAGACTACTGCACATACGGCACAAGGGAGGGACTATGACTCTATTTAAAGAAATCGCAGAGCGTCAAATTAAATGCGAAGTATGTGGCTGTGACACTATTGCGCTATACGGTGGTGGCTGGGATAACGATTTAATCTACTGTAGAGATATTGAGTGTGGTGCTGAGTACGTATTCCCAACAACGACAATTGCGGAGGGTGCGGAATGAAATCATACGAGCAAGACCAAAAAGAGTTTATTCGTGCGCTTAAGCAGATTTTAGGTAGCGATTACCAAGCGGCATTGGTTGACGCAAAAGCAGCTAAGGCGGCAGCGCTTGAGGGGATAAGTAACCCAACACCAAAACAGATTGGCTTTGCAACAGCAGAAGCTAACCGCGCTATGGCAAGGCACGCTAAAGCCCATGGTGTTGATAGTGTGCCGCAGTACATTAAGGACCAAAAAGAAGCGGCTAAGAACAAACACGCACAGCGCAATAATTCACATAGCCAAAACCGCCAAGCGGCTAACCGCATGCAAAACATTAAAGCGAACCCCGGTAACTTTACATCAAACAAAGTGCCAGCTAACCAAGGCTATTCGCTTAACGCTGAGCTTGAAAAAACATACAGGGCAAAGGTGGCGTCATGAAGCTAAACGAACTTAAGCCAGGTACTGAATTTATTCTAGTCAGAACAGGCCAGCGCTACAGAAAGAAGATAAACCAGAATGGCAATAAATTAGGCTTTATTGCTTGCTCAAGAGTGATAAGCACAAAGCAAAGTGCATCCATAGATATTAATGGCCAGTGCTTTGTTGAGATAGCGAGTAACGACGATGAGTAAGAAAGTGCTAACCGCTACTAATGTCCAATACTTCATGCCGCAGATAGG
Organism: Pseudoalteromonas sp. TB41; assembly: GCF_000497975.1. Lineage (NCBI taxonomy): Bacteria > Pseudomonadati > Pseudomonadota > Gammaproteobacteria > Alteromonadales > Pseudoalteromonadaceae > Pseudoalteromonas > Pseudoalteromonas sp. TB41. The sequence continues at coordinate 25,278 of NZ_AUTH01000110.1, forward strand.
CCAAGCAGTAAGAGACTTGTTACGCCAAGGCAAGAACGTGGTTATTGAGTTTAAAGAACACAAGGCTAAACGCTCATTAGCTCAAAATAGATTGCTTTGGATGTGGAACCAAGAAATAGCTAATCATTTTCGTGATCACTTTGGTCAAGAAAACAGCTCGGAAGATGTGCACGAAGTATTTGTTCGGAAAAAGTTTGGCGTGAAAGTCATTCAAGCCGGTAACGAAGAACCAATCATCGTACGCAAGCGCACACGCAAACTAAACACTAAGGAGTTTTGCGAATACCTAAATTGGATGGAGCAGTATTGCGCTGAGTATTTAGAGCTCATGCTACCTCAACCAGAGGACTTATATCACTTAGCCATTTACGGGGAGTCAAACAATGTCGCTCATTAGTAAAAAAATACGTAACAGCGCTCGCGGTCAAAACTGCCAAGTGCGCATACCAAGTGTATGCAACCATAACTCTGAAACCGTAATACTTGCCCATGTTGGTAAAGGTTCGGGTATGGGCCAGAAGTGTGACGATATACATGCCACTTACGCATGCTCTGCTTGTCACGATGTAATTGATAGACGAGTACGCCAAGGAAGCGCAAACGAAGTGATGGTTTATGCCTATGAGGGCATGGTTAGAACGCAAAAGCTTTTACTAGAGCAAGAATTGATACAGGTGGCTAAATGAAAATAACCATTGGTATTGATCCCGACTTTGTTAAAAGCGGCATAGCAGTTACCCAAAATGAAACGATTATTCATTTAGAGTCATTAGGCTTTGTAGATTTGTTTGAGTACATAGCCGCCGCAGGTGATAAGCAAAGTATTTTAATTAAGCTTGAGAACCCAAGCGCTATAAAGCCGCTATTTGGTGCAAAAGCTAAAAACAAGCGCTCTATACGTGAAAAGATTTGTCAGGACGTAGGGAAGTGCAAAGCCACCGGCTCACTCATTCAGCAAGTGCTAGAAAGCCAAGGCTATAAAGTGAAGTTAGTAAAACCACTTAAGGGCCCTGTTAAACGCCAAGCTAAAAATAATGCTGTTTACTTTAACAAGTTAACCGGCTGGCAAGGGCGAAGCAACGAAGATAAGCGCGATGCCGCATTGGTGGCGCTTTATGGGTGATAAATAACTGATTTAAAAGGCTAATAAAACTAATTAGCGAAGTGGGCGGGAAAGTTATTACAATTGGAAATGTTAAAAATTGTGTACTTTACCCGTTTTGTAAACATTTTCTTACACATGGGGCGCATACCGATGATGTCAATACAATTGCTTTACAGCAGACAAGTACCAAGAACAATAAATTGCGATCCTGCAATGCTTACGCGCAGCGCTAACGCAATCACCAAAGAAGAGATATTAGCCATACTAGGCCAAGTACAGCACAAGCACCCAATTGGTAACGCGGTACTTGATGCGCAAATAGCGATGGACGAATCAGCAAAGGCTTTATTGCAAGACGCGTTAATGCGTTCGTTAATAAGTCAGGGCTATGATGAGTTTATATCACAGGCGCTTGCTACAGTTGCCGTAATTGAAGTGTGCGATAGTCCTGCTTGTTCACGATGCAAAGGTACAGGTTTATTCATGAAAGCGGGGCAAGGAATGATTGAATGCTCTAAGTGCCATGGGGTAGGTTCGTTTGTACCAAGCGGGCGCGAGTTGCACCGAATGGTGCTGCAGGCACTACCGTTGGGTAAAGGCTTTAGCAGAGACACATTTAAACGCAAGTGGTACGATATTTACATGGGCACTGTTGATACGCTGCACACAGAAGCGGGCGACGCCGCTGCATATGCTAAAGACATATTACGCAAGATTGAAAGCGAAAACGAATATAGGGAAGTGGGCTGATATGGCAACGGTAAGCATCAATGGCAACCACATTGTTATAGATAAAATAACAAGGCTGGAAGAGTCTATTATTTCAATGGGGTTCAGTCCTGAAAATGGGGTGGACACTTTTCATTGTAGGTATGGATATATAATTCACATGGGGACCGACTCCATGACGATTGATTTAGGGACTTACACCAATAAGGTTAAACTTCCCGCTGATTTAAACACGAAAGAAGCGGTGCTTGATTTTCACAAAGAGATAGAAAACAATATTGCTAAGTGCGCAAAAAATCTTGCCAGGGAAGAAATCAAGCATTTCATAAGGATGACCGGACTATGAAACTATTCAAACTCAGCATAATCGGTGCTTTGTTCTCATACCATGAGCAGGCCAAGCCTGATTACTTGAAAGATACTATTGGCAATGCAGAGGCTGGGCCGCAAGCTCTAAATGAAATAATTAACCGTAGAGGCAAGAGCTTTACTCAAAGGCTGGTTATTCCGCCTAGCTTAATGCGCGATATAAGCGAAAAGGAAAGGAAAGCTGTTATCTTGGATGAATTAAGCGTACACGAGCAAGTTGCTAGGCAGTTAGCAATGCAAATGACAGATGATGACTTTAAAGTTATGGGAGCAGGCAATGACTGATAAAACTAAAAAAGAGATTGAAGCAACCGAAGCAAAAGTAATGGCAATGCTTGAGTTGGGTGAATTAGATAGCGCAGTAGTTGATTATATTGAACTGCTACAAGAAACAATTACAACTTACCAGGGCGAGCTTTACGCGAAGAATAGCCAAATAAGCAGCCTTGAATATAAACTAGCCAATATAGATAAAGTTGAATCTTGACTTTCGACCACTTATTGCTACTATTTCACCAAGCTAGGTATTTTACGCCTAGCTAGAAAAGCCCGCTTAACTGCGGGCTTTTTCGTATGCGCACAAAAGTAAGGTTTTATTAGTCATTTTACTCCTTAGTAAGCCCAGCCTAACCGCTGGGCTTTTTTATGCGCGAAACAAATTTAGATGGTGGGTGTTATGAAAGCTAAAAGTTTAATCGCACTTGGCTTATCAGGTGTTCTTGCTGCGGTTGGTGTTACGGTTGCTAACTTTGAGGGTAAAGAGTTAACCGGCTATGTTGATCCCGTTGGTATTGAAACAACGTGCTACGGCCACACAAAAACAGCGCAAGCAGGTAAACGCTACACAGAAGATGAATGCTTAAACCTGCTAGCCCAAGACCTAGCAGAGCATAACAAGCAGCTAATGAGTGCGGTTAACGTTCCACTTTCTCAGGGTGAGCATATGGCTTACCTTTCTTTTATTTATAACGTGGGCGCGGGTAACTTTCGCCGCAGCTCATTACTACGTTATTTAAACGAAAATCAGCGCAATCTTGCTTGTGATGAATTATCACGCTGGGTTTATGCCAAAGGGCGCAAGCTTACGGGGCTTGTAAAACGCAGAGAGCAAGAGCGTCAAATGTGCTTAAAAGGTGTTAGCAATGCTAAAGCTACTTGGTAGTGTTGAGCGACTGATTATAGTAGGGCTGTTAATTGCAATAGCGGCACTGACTTATTCAGCAAGCAGCATTAAAGCTGAACTTAAAACAGCCAAGCAAACTATTGAGCAAAAGGATTTAGCAATAGAGAACGCATCCATCCAAGCTGAATATCTAACACAAAGCGTTAAATTATCAGAGCAAGCAAACGTCAAGCTAATGAAAGAGCGTGAATCACTTGCCAAAATTAACGCACAGCACAGCGCTGAAATTGCCAAATTAAACAAACAGTTCCACTTCGCGCAAACTCAAATTGCAAAATTAAGGTCGTCAAATGATAAAGCCGTTAAAGATTGGGCTAATAGCGCTATTCCTTGCGATGCTATCAGCTTGCTCAAGTACGCCAGCAACAAAAGTTGTGACGAGAACAGTAGTGCAAACGCAGTACAAGTACGTGACACCGCCCTTACAAATAATCAAGCAATGCGAAGTGGAATCAAATTTTAACATGACCGATTCGGCTAGCTTATTAAATTACGCCCGCCAGTTAGAGCAAAACATAGATGAATGCAACAAAGGCATTGAACGCATCAAACAATGGATTATTGACAATGGATAAACCAGTAACAGTAGCAAGTTATACCGCAAGTATTGGCACTGCCGCCGGTGGGCTTTTTTCGCTAAATGAAATAGCGCTAATACTCGGTATTATTTTTACTGCTATTACGTTTTTTGTGAACTGGCGATACCAAGTTAAACGCCATTTACTTGAGCTACAAAAGCGCCAAGAAGATGCTGAGTTTCATAAAGCAAGAATGGCCGAGCTATTAAAGCAAGATAGCTTAGAAATGATTGAACAGCAGCCATCAGCTAACGACGATAAAGAAGTAAGCAACAATGCCTAAAATCGTATATGCGCCAATATTAGAGCAAGCTGGGTTTTTAAAGCGCAAAACAGCTGATGAGCCACAACCTGTTACATTCCCAGTTGACGATGTTGTTATCTTCGGTGCTTCAATAATGGAGCAATCATTTAGCGGTGCAAATCAGCAAGTAACTAGTAATTTATATGCCACCAAGGGCGCTACAGTGAATGTACACGAGAGGGCGACCTCTGGTGATAACACCACGGTAATGAAGTCAAGGCTGCCTGCAATAATTTCTGAGTTCCAACCCAACGCATCTAGGACGCTAGTTGTAATTCACGGGGGTGGTAATGACCAAAGTCAGTCTGGCCCTTATCCGGGTGGCGCGACTACTATGGAAGAAAATATGCGGTCTATGCTTCAAGATTTAAAAGATGCAGGGTTTAAGATTGCATTATCAACCATAACTTATCGCATACCGCCAGCAAGCAACCCAAGTGAGCTTTATAACGAAAATGTAATCAACCCTCTAATAGCTGAGTTTGCAGATGTAGCACTAGATATGTACAGCTTAACGTTTGACAATCAAGGCACTTGGTTTGAAGTTGACGGGATACACCCTAACTCAACTGGTGAGGATATGACTAGAAATTACATAGTTGACAACACCTTTGAGAGGTTTTCTAACTTAGGACCTATACCTCAGCCTGTAGGGTGGAATGATGTAGTTTTGCAGTTTGGTTTAATTAATGTATACCCTGATGGTAGTAATGAGTTTTCTATAGATTCAACTAAATCTAATATTAAAAATGTAGATTTGACTGTAGTAGAAGGTGCTGAGGTAACGCTGTTAGGTTCAGGCGGGCATAGTGATGAGCTAGGAAGAGGTAATGTTAATGACCCTACAGACGATAGTATATCATTAACAAACAACAGTGGCTTGTTAAGTTATGTATATAAGCAAGACGGAACAATAACTGTAGACTTAAGCGCTGCTACCCTTAACCCAACATCTACTTACACGGTTGGATTAACTGCATCTAGAAATGCCACAGACACAAGAAATAACGACATTGTAGTGGGTGGCGTAACCAAAGTTATAAACGTTACAGCATCACCGGCTGAAATAGTAGAGTTTACGGGCGTTCTAGGCTCTGACTTGATTGCGACAGGTATTACATCAAGCCCTACTGGTGGTACTGGTTTTGCTTATATAGGCATAACAAGAATAACCAGAACAGCATAAACAAAAACCACCGCATTAATTTGCGGTGGTATTTAACACATTGAGGAATTAACCAATGTCTATAACCAGACCAGATATTATTGTAAAGCCAAATAAAGATAACGACTTGATAGCGCTATTGAACGAGCAAGCGGGATTTGATGCGGTTACCGTTGGTACTGTGCTGCGCATTCAAAACAAGAGCGATAACTATGTGTATGTTCAGCAATCAGACCAAGTAACCACTGAGTTTAGCAGCGGTACAGAGTTAAAGCGCTCATGGCAAACAGAAACAGACGCGGCGGCACTAGGTGTTAGAGTTAGTTGCGGCGGTAAAGAAAGCACAATCAGCGTTGAGGTAGTGAATGCCTAAATTCAAAGAATACGATTGGTCAGGCTACACAACGCTTGAACGATTGTACTGCTATGAATTTATGGTTGATAGAAGCAAAGGCGAAGCGGCTATTCGCGCAGGCTATAAAAAGCAAGCAGCCAAGCAGCAAGCTACGCGTGTATATAAAAAATGTGAGTCACGCATTAACGAAATGCTTAACGACTTAACTGAGCCGCACAATGTAACCGTAGACCGCATTGTACAAGAGCTTGCAAAAATAGGTTTTATGGATGCGCGTCAGTTCTTTGATGCCAACGGCAACCCAATACCCATACAAAACTTAAGCGATGATGCAGCCAGTGTTATTGCTGGCATGAAAGTGCGTAGTGAAAGCGATGGTGATGATGGCGAAGTAGCCACAATTACTGAATACAAGCTCAATGACAAGATTGATGCGCTGCGCTTGCTAGGCCAAAACCTACAAATGTTCACTAAGAAACTCGTTATTGACGACAAGCGCCCGCTTGTTGTTGTTAAAGATATGACCGGCCGCAAGAAGAAAGAGCAGTAAGCGCGTGTGTCTCAAACTACTTATGAATTTTTGTATGCGCCGCAAGGTGACGTACTCGATCAGTATTATGTTGGCCGCGACCGTGTAACGCTAATTATGGGCCCGCTTGGCTCAGGTAAAACAACCGTATCGTGCATGCGTGTGTTTGACCAAATATGTGAACAAGCGCCGGACGCACACGGCTCGCGTAAAAGCCGTTGGATAGCGGTAAGAAATACCTATCCTGACTTAACGGGTACAACCATAAAAGATTGGTCTGACTTGTATCACAATGAACACACGCAGTTAGGCAAGTTTAATAAGGACTTTCCACCTACCCACTATTTAGACTTTGATCTAGAAGATGGCACGCGAGTAATTGCAGAGGTGGTTTTTTTGGCATTGGATAGGCCCGACTCAGTAAGGAAGCTGCGAGGATTACAGGCCACAGGGTTTTGGCTAAACGAAGTCAAGGAGCTAGACAAAGCCATAGTTGATATGTGTGACGGGCGACACGGACGCTACCCCAAAGACGTAGCGCCAAGCTGGCATGGCATTATAGGCGACACTAACGCGCCTGATACCGATCACTGGTATTACGAACTAGCAGAAAAAGAACACCCCAAAGGCTGGACATTCTTACGTCAGCCAGGTGGTGTGATTGGCACAGTAACGGGGCCACCTAACGCACGCGTTACTACATGGGAGCCAAATCCAAACGCCGAAAACATTAATAACTTGCCAGATGGTTACTACATTAACCAAGTGCAAGGTAAAAAGGACGATTGGATCAGGGTTAACCTAGCCAACGAATACGGCAGCGTATCAACGGGTAAGCCAATTTATCAGGGTGTGTGGAATGATGCAGTGCATGTATCTGAACACAAGTTATTGCCTATACCGTCCGTTAACAAACTTTTACTTGGCTTTGACTTTGGTAGAACGCCAGCGTGCATTATTGGTCAGTTAATGCCTAACGGTAAGTTGCGAGTGCTGCGCGAGCTAATAGCAACTAGCATGGGTATTCGGTCATTCATGGACCAATCTGTGATCCCATGCCTTAAAAAAGACTTTCCAACGTTTAATATTAAAGATATGGAAGCCTACGGCGATCCAAGTGGCGTTGCTAAGTCAGGAAACGACGAGAACAGCCCAATCGGCATATTAAACGACGAGTACAAGCTAACTACTTACCCAACGGCCACAAACATTCCCCTGCGCCGCTGGGAGTCTGTAAACGAATTTTTAATGAACACCATTGACGGCGTGCAAGCATTTGAGCTTAGCAGGTGCTGTGAAGTGATCCGCAAAGGTTTTAACGGCGGGTATCAGTTCCGCCGGTTAAACGTAAGTGGCGAGAAGTACGCAGAAGCCGCAGACAAGAATAAGTTTAGTCACTGTTTTGTTTTTGATACTGCTATTGATACAGAGCATGGCGTAAAAAAAATAGGCGAAATTAAAGCTGGAGATTTAGTGCAAACCCCGCTGGGGTTTAAGCCTGTACTGGCAACAATGAGTTCACTAGTTGAAGAGCTAATAGAGCTTACATTGTCAGATGGAAGAGTGATTATTTGCACGCCTAACCATCCATTCTTCACTGCTTATGGAATTAAGCGAGCCGATGCGTTACAGTATCTACCTCTAGTTTCAAAAGCAGATAAAGTGAGTGAAAAATGGGTAGGCCAAGTAAACATCAAATACAAGAATTTAACGGCATTAAGTTCTACAAAAAGCCAGATGGGTATTTCAAAGCTTGTTACAAAACCTATGAAAAAACCATCTACATGCACCGTTATGTTTGGGAGTTTTACAATGGCGAAATTCCTGACGGGCTTCAAGTTCACCATGTTAACCATGATAAAGCAGATAACAGAATTGAAAACCTTGAACTCATGTCGTGCTCAGAGCATTCCAGCCACCACGGCAGGCTTACAGCAGGAACTGAGAGTGCAAGGCAACACATGGAAAGTATTAGACCGCTTGCCACTGAATGGCACCGCTCAGAAGAGGGGAGAAAGTGGCACAGTGAGCATGCAAAGCGATCAGCGGAGCAAAGGCAAACTATTGAGAATAAGTGCGCATGGTGCAAAAAAATATATAAAGCAAAAGTTGGAGCAATTAAAAAAGGCTTTTGCAGTATGTCGTGCCAAGGCATGGCAAGAAAAGCGTCAGGAGTTGACGACGTTGAACGAGAGTGCTGCGTTTGTAGTGGAAAGTTCAATGCAAATAAATACTCAAAACGAAAAACATGCGGTAAGAGTTGTCAAAGCAAGGCTTCTGCCGCAAAAAGGTACGATAAGAGTTTATGACCTTATGGTACAGGATGCTGAGTGCTTTTATGCAAACGGCATCCTAGTGCATAACTGTCACGATGCGCTGCAATACCTTGCCCAAGGCGCGCAAGGTGAAATTAATTACGCATGGTTAGATCAACACTTAGCCAACAGCGAAAGCAACCAATCAATTATAGCTGATTCAGTTAGCGGGTATTAAATGAAACAAGAACCGAAAGACTACGAGCACGATTACGATAAAGACAATAAAATCGATATGCTTGCTATGGAGCTTGAGCGCCAATTAACACAGGTTATAAACGATCGTACCGTGATTGATAGCCGCATGGTTGAAGATTTAAAAAATTACCACGGCAAATTAGACGATGAAACAATCGATGCGCTTAAAAAAGCAAAGCGCTCGCATCCATTTATAAAGCTTACCCGCGCTAAAACAAATGCAGGCGAGTCGCAGTTAGTTGATTTGCTATTCCCTAATGATGATAAAAATTACGGCATTAAACCAACACCAAGGCCAGAACTAGCCGCAAAGCTTGATAATGAAACCCCTGTAGAAATTGACGGCGAGCAGTACCAAGACGAAGAGGGCAACCCAATCACGCAAGGCGACTTGGCTGAGCGAGAGCTTGAAATAGCAAAAGAACGCTGCGAAAACATGGAGCTGACTATTGATGATCAGCTAATTGAAACCAAATACAACAGCCGATCACGTAAAGCGATACACGATGCGTGTGTAGTTGGTACCGGTATATTAAAGGGTCCCGTTGTTATGGGTAAGCTAAACAAAGCTTACACAGAGCAAAATGGTGAATTTGTACTTGAGCTAAAAGAGTCCTTTACGCCAGGCGTTGAAGTTGTGCGCCCTTGGGACTTTTTCCCTGACTTATCAGCCAGTGAAATAAGCGAAGCCGAGTTCGTGTTCGAGCGCCGCTACATGAGTAAGCAGCAAATAGCAGAACTACCACAGCGCAAAGGCTTTAAAGCAGATCAGGTTAAGCGCGTGCTTAAAATGACCTCACAGCAAACGCAGCATACAACCAGTTACCAAGATGATGTACGCAAGCTTGCAGGGCTAAGCGACACCATTAACGATAGCCGCTATGAAACATGGGAATACCACGGCCCTATAGATAACGATGTGTTAATTGATGTGGGCGCAATTGACTTACCCGAAGATGAAGAGCAAGCGCTTGCGTTTATTGATGAAATGAGCGGCGAAGAAACCATGGCGACCGTGTTTTATTGCGGCGGTATTGTTATGGGCGCACGTGTTCACCTAATGAGCTACGAGGGCTACATGCCATATCGTGTGTTTAATTGGGAGCCTGACGACTCAAGCATTTTCGGCTACGGTATACCGCGCATGGTTCGTGATGAGCAAGGCATTTTAAATACTACATGGCGCATGATGCTCGATAACGGCGGCATTACCGCAGGCCCACAAATCGGCGTGAACAAAAAACACATACAACCTGCCGATGGCAATTGGAACATAACCCCATTCAAGCAATGGAACATGACAGGCGGAACAGACGACATACGCAAAGTATTTACAACGGTGCAATTTGATAGCCACCTAAATGAATTGCAGGGCGTTTACCAAGTTGCCCGCGTACTGTTTGATGAGGTGTCGGGCGTGCCAATGCTGCAGCAGGGCGAGCAAGGCCAATCAACTCAAACTCTTGGCGGCATGAGTATGTTAATGAACGCAGCTAACACAGTGCGCAGACGCCAAGTAAAAGATTGGGATGACAATATTACCGAGCCGATGATCAGTGACTTCTATCACTGGAACATGAGCTATAACGAAGATAATAGCATTAAAGGCGATTACCAAGTTGATGCTCGCGGTACTAGCGCGTTACTCGTTAAAGAAACACAAGCGCAGTCGCTTACTAACTTTATGAGTGTGGCGGGCAGTAACCCTGTGTTTGCACCAGTGCTACAGCTAAAAGCGGTTGATATATTGCGCGAGTGGGTTAAAACACAAGGCTTACCAAGCTCTATTATTCCAACCGATAAAGAGCTTGAGCAATACCAAAAACAACAAGCAGAACAAAATGAGGGTCAACCACAAGATCCCGCCATGATGGTTGAGCAGCTACGCATGCAGCAGCTACAAGCTAAGCAAGAATTTGACTCGCAAATGTTTGACAAAAAAGCCCAGCTAGATAGCCAAGAGCAACAAGCAAACATACAGATTAAATACCAGCAACTAGCCGCTGAAATGCAAGCACAGCAAAGCAAAGAGCGTGTTGAGCTAATGAAGCTCACGCAAAATGAAAAGCTAAGCAGTGAAAAGTTAATTGTTGAACTTAAAAAAGTACAAGCCAAAAACGAGCAAGATTGGGCTAAGTTTAGCGCTGAACTAAAAGTAAAACAGCAAGCAGGCCAAACGGCTAACTACGGACTTGATTAATTATGAGCTTTGTAACAACCAGCACATGGGTAAAAATTAAAAAGCAGCTAAACGAAGATAGGCACGACTTAGTTGAACAGTTAATACAATCAAATATAGAAAAACAATCCGACCAACTGCGCGGTAAAATAAAGCAGATTGACGACATACTAGACGGTTACCCAGCCCGTTTAACACAAACAGAATCCGACACGTAGCATTTAGCTATCTGTCAAACAGAACCCACGCATTGCCGTGGGTTTTTTTATGACTGCAAGAAAGCACTCACAGGAAAAAACCATGAGCAATCAAAATGAAAATCCGAACCCTGATCAAGAACAAGAGCAGGATGCGGCAGCGTTATTTACAGCACTAGCAAGCCAAGACTCTAACGACTCTAAGCAAACAAGTGATGATGATGCGCTGGACAACAGCGAAGAAAACAACGGCGATACTGATCCAGTAGAAAACGACCGAGGCGACACCGAGCAAGGCCAAGCCGATGACGATCCATGGTCGCAAGTAGATGAATCACTACGCAATGAGTTTTTAACGCTACAGGCTAACCATTCCAAGTTGCAAAACGACCACAAGGCTAACGCTGGCCGTGTTCAGGCGCTTAATAACAAAGTGGCTGAGTACCAAAAGCTAGTTGAGGGTGCAGAGCAACAAGGTAAGCCAACCGGCGACGGCCCCACTGCCGACGACCTTGAGGGTATGAGCTTTGAGGAAGTTGAAGAAGAGTGGCCCGAAGTAGCCGGCTATTTAAAGAAACAACTAGAACGCACGCAGCAGCAGCTAACGCAGCAATTTGAAGAGCGACTAAACCCGCTTAACGAAATGCACACGCAACAGCAGCAAGCACAGCAGCAACAGCATGTTCAATCTGAATTGCAACGACTCCAACAAGTACACCCTGATTTTCAGAGTATTGCTAGCGACTCGAAGTTTCACGATTGGGTAAACACTCAGCCTGACTCTGTTAAAGCTATGGCTGGCAGCTTACACGCCGCTGACAACATTGCGTTGTTGAATCTTTACAAAGGCAGTAACGGCAAAGGCCGCACTGCAAAACCGTCGTTATCCGATCACGCAACCATACCCAAAAAGGGCAGTGGGCGCCAAATACAAACCGATCCGAATAACGTCGATCCCGTCCAGTTATTTACACATCTTGCATCCAAGAAAAAATAGGAGCTTAAACCATGAGCAATAATTATGGTGATTTAGGAGTTGAAGCAGGCGTTTACGCAGAAATGAAAATGCTAGAGCACGCTGAGCCAATTCTTGTACTAAACAAAATGGGTGATCACAAACCGATGCCTAAAAACGCATCAAAAGTGATTAAATTCCGCCGACCTGTACCGTTGCCGTTAGCAACCACACCGCTAGCAGAGGGCGTTCGCCCTGCGGGTTCTAACTTTCGCTATGAGCGCGTGCAAGCCACGTTGCAACAATACGGTGATTGGATGGAGCTAACCGACGTTGTGCATGACTTGCATGAAGATCCAGTAGGGTCTGATATGGCAATGATGGCTGGCGAGCAAGCAGCCGAAACCATTGAAACCGTGTGTTTTGGTGAGCTAATTGGTGGCACTAACGTTATTTACGCTAACGGTTCAGCACGTGACGAAGTAACTGCAACGATTGGCCTTGGCTCTATTCGTAAAGCGGTTCGCTCGCTTATGTCTAACAAAGCTAAGCGCTTAACTAGCATCCTATCTGGTTCGCCAATGATTGGCACTACGCCGATTGAAGCGGCGTTCGTGGGCATCTGTCACACGGATATTGTAGCAAGCTTACGTTCAGTTAAGGGCTTTGTGCCGGTTGCTGAATACGGCTCACGTAAACCAATTTGTGCAGAAGAAGTGGGCAGCATTGAAGATGTACGTTTTGTTGCATCGCCACTGTTTAACTCATGGGCAGATGCAGGCGGCGCTAAAGGTTCAGGCGCAACAGAAGCGGTATCAACCACGGGCACAAGTGCCGACGTTTACCCTGTACTTATTATGGGTCAACACGCGTTTGGTCACATTGCGCTTAAAGGCAATAAAGACGCAGGCGGCGCAATTAAGCCAATGGTACGTAACCCAGGCAAGCCAGAAAAAGGCGACGAACTAGGCCAAACTGGTTCAGTGTCTTGGAAAACATACTATGTTGCGAAAATTCTAAACGACTTATGGATGGTGCGTTTAGAATGTACGGCGCTTGAGAATCCTCAAGACTAATTAACAACACCCAACCAAAGCCCAGCCTAACCCGCTGGGCTTTTTTATTATGCCATTGGAGCAAATAATGAAAATTACTTCTAAAACAAATAAAGCTGAATTAGTTGCATACGCAGCACAAGCATTGGGCGCACAGTTAGATGAAACAAAATTTAGCCGTGATGAGTTAATTGCCGAAGTTCGCAAGCTTGAAAAATCACTAGGCATTGCAAGTGATGATGCAGGCGATGACGACGCTGTTAACGAGGGCGGCACTGGTAACGGTAACAACGCTCAAAATAATGACGATGCAGACAGCGAACAAGCGGCAAAGAAAAACCCACGCTTTGTATACCTGCGCATTCATACGCCGCCATCAATTAACACTGATGAAGATGCCGAAGAAGAAACACACTGTATTGTGGGCTTTAACGGTAAAAACTACCAAATTCAATACGACGTAGAAGAGGGCGTAAAAGTCCCATACGGCGTATACGACGTGCTTAAAAACGCAGTGCAAACTAAGTACCGCCGCGTTAAAGGTAAGCGCGAAATGGAAGAGCGCAAAGAGCAGCGTTACAAATTTAACGTTGTTAAGACTGTAGACTAAAAACATGACGTTTTTGGAGCTATGCCAGCGGGTTAGGCAAGAGTCGGGAATATCCGGCTCGGGCCCTGAATCTGTGCTTAATCAAAAGGCGATATTACAAAAGGTGGTTGAATGGGTACGTCAAGCCGATCTTGATATTCAACGCCTACACGGTGATTGGTTTTTCTTATGGAGAATGGGCAACGCAAATTTAACTACTGGCATAACTGAGTACACAGGCGCGAGTTTAAACTTAACGGGCACATTACAAGACCTGTTAATGCTCGATATTAACGGGTATCCGTTACGTTATTATTCATGGAAAGAGTTTAAAGCAGCAAGGCGACAGCTTAACGAACAGCAAGGTTTACCCACCGAGTACACGGTAAGGCCTGATAACGTGATTGTTATTAATCCTGCGCCAAGTAGCGATATTGTAGCAACCGCTGAATATTCTATTGCCGTTGAGCCAATGGCCAATGACAGTGACGAGTCAGTTATACCAGAACGCTTTCACGATATTATCGTGCACAAGGCGCTTATGTATTACGCAAGTCACGAAGAAGATGCCAGCTTGTATCAAGTGAGCGAGTCACGTTATGAGCAAGCGCTAAGTGAGTTAGCGGCTGATCAGCTACCGCAAATTAGCATGCGCGGGAGATTGTACTAATGGCAAGCAACACTAACGTATCAACGGTGCCGCTTGCTGGCGGGCTTAATGTTACCGCGTCTGATCAAATGCTTGCGCCAGGCGAATGTGTAGAGCTTATAAATTATGAAATAACCACTACAGGGCGTTATAAACGTGTGCAAGGTTATGAGCGGTTTGATGGTCAACCAGCGCCAAGCCAAGTAATAGCAGCTAATTTACCGGGCTTTCCTTTTCCTAGTGTTGAGGAAACCATAGAAGCTATAAAGCTAGGGCAGCAACAGCGCCGCGACTTAATCAACAAAGTGCCAGGGGCGGGGCCGGTGTTGGGCGTGTTTGGTTTTGAGGGTGATTTATTTGCCTTTAGAAATACAGCCGACAACAGCGCCGCTAAATTACACAAAGCAACCGCTACCGGCTGGCAAGAAATAACAACGCCTGCGCTATTACCCAATGGCTACTATGAAGTGCGCGAGGGCAATTTCACCGGTTCAGCAGGTACAATGGCTATTTATGGGGTAGATGGCAAAAACCCTGCGTTTACCTTTGACGGCACAACGTTTACACAAATACCCAGCATTATTACGCCAGACGCACCAACGCATTTAGATATACTCCCAAGCCAAATTTTACTACTTTCATTTAGAGGGGGCAGTTTTTTATATTCAGCAGTTGGCGATCCTTTTAAGTTTAGCTCTGTAGATGGCGGCGGGGAAATAGCCGTAGGCCAAGAAATTACCGGCATTGAAGCGCAAGCCGATGCCACAACCGCTATTTTTACCCGCAATAAAAGCTACGTGCTTTACGGCTCAAGCGCAGCAGATTTTCAGCTTAAGTCTTTAGGACTGCGCTCAGGCGCACTCGAAAAAACCATTCAATCAATGGGTAGCTCAATCTATTTAGATGATAGAGGGCTAACACGCCTAGAGCGTGTGCAGCAGTTTGGCGACTTTGAGGGCGCAACAATAAGCCAAAAAGTACAAACCTTACTTACCCAGCGTTTGCAAAATGTTAAAGCAAGCATGATCAAACGCGAAAAAAACCAGTACCACCTTTATTTTAGTGACCAAACCGCGCTTACACTTACCTTGTACGGTAGCGAGGTGATGGGGTATACGCAATTACGCTTAGGGTTTACACCACACTGCACATGGTCAGGTGAAAACGCGCAAGGTAAAGAGTCGTGCTACATAGGTGGCGAAGATGGCTACGTATACCAAATGGATAGCGGCAACAGCTTTGATGGTGCTGTGTATGCAAGCTCATTCCAAACAGGGTTTATGAGTGGTGGTAAGCCTGAATATAAAAAGCGCTGGCGTAAACTGGTTATAGAAATGCAAAGCGTAACGCAGGTAGATGCGCAATATAAATGCTATTACGACTATGCAGATCCTAACATACCGCTTAGCGATACCTTGCTTGGTAGCGGTGCAACGTGGGATTTAAACGAATGGAACAACGCACTTTGGGGCGGGGCGAGTACATCATGGAGCGATTTATATATTGATGGTGTAAGCCGTAATATGGCCGTTTACATGCGCTCAGAGTCAGACTATTACCCACCTTACGAAATGAGCCTTTTATTTATTCACGCAAGCCCACGCGGGCGCAGGAGATAATATGAGCTGGCAACCATGGACGTTTACAGATCCGTTTATAGCATACACGCCTATACGTGCCGAAGAAATGAACCCAAACTTAAACGGGATCAGCGCAAGCTTTAATTATGTAGCCAACGAGCTTGATAAGTTTAGGCCGCGCATGCCAAGTAACTTTAACGGCAACATAGAAATACAAGACTCAACGTATATAAGCACGCTGCTTGGCGTAGATGAAAACGGCAATATGGCACTGATTGATCAGTCAGCATTTAAAGCGGCAGGTGATAAAGATTTCACCATTAAAAAAAGCAGTGATCAGCAGTTTACTATAAGCGGTGATAATCATGCAGACTGGTTCATGCTTAATTACGAAGCGGTTAACGATGAAAATATTGTTGTTGTAGTTGGGCCTGCTATTACCAACGTTGACGGCGTAGATGCAGCCGCCCCCGCTACCACAATTATTTTTACCCAAGACAGCGCAACCCCGCTTATTTTTGTCCCGCTTGAGGGGGTAACCATTAAATCACCTGGCTTTCTAAAAGCCTACGGCCAAAATAGCACAGTAACTCTAATAGCGGTTGATCAGTATACGTGGGTCCTTGGTGGTGATGTACTCCCAGCTGAGGCTATTGTTTAATGCAAAAAGTCAGCAGAACCATGCTGGCAGTGGTGGCCGCTATTCAAAGTGGCGCACACACAAGGCGCAAGCCTAAGTATATAAAAGAGCAAGCGCTTGTGAGTGGCTTNNNGTATCCGTATTTTTACGAAGAAACCATAAGCGGAGCAGTCGCGTTTGCGGGTGGCAAGCTATTTGATGTGCCAATTATAACCGACACTATCAATGGTAGCGTAGCCTTTGCAGGTGGCGAACTAATACAGATTGGACCAATTGAGTACACTATACAGCCAGAACAAATAACAGGCAGCGCGGTCTTTGCAGGTGGCGAACTAATACAGCTTGGTCCAATTGAGCACACCATACAGCCAGAGACAGTAACAGGCAGCGCCACCTTTGCAGGCGGCGAATTAAAAGTAGTGGTTGTTAATTACGACAACTACGCACCAGAAACAGTAACAGGAAGCGTCACATTTTCGGGCGGTTCATTGGAGACAGTATGAACATTCAAACCGGCGGTAAAGTAAGCGGTGTTTACGGCATTAAAGTATTGCGTAATGCAGACACAGATAAAGAGCACTTAGAAGATTTTGGCGAATCACCTAACATGTTGCTCGATGGTTTTTTTGAACGATTTGCGAGTGGAGATTTGAGCCCGTCTAGCTGGTATATGTTTGTAGGATCAGGAACTACACCAGTAGACGCCACGCAAACGCAGCTAGTTTCACAGGTTGGTAGTTACGAACAAATATCTGCAACTTCAAATGACAATGTAAAAGTTGGCAATGACTATATAGCTTCATCTACAGGCATTGCTGAGTGGTCCATAGGTGCTATTGTAGGTAATATTTCAGAAGTTGGCGCAAGGCTAGGGACCCTAATAGGCTCAACCGTGGATAGTAGAGCCTTAATTGTTGACTCGCAAGGGAATCCGACAACAATCACAGTTACCGCAGAAGATAAGTTAGTAATTAGCTATACGTTAAAATACATTATTCCTACTCAACAGCATGTATCTGTGGTTGATTTTGCAGGGGTTCAAACAACGTGCACTTTAGAAACGATAAATGCGCTAAGCAAATACAGTTGGGACTTTTACTCAGCGCTAGCTATTTTTGCTGGTATTTTAAATTACTCTGGAACTCAAGAGCTTGTGAACAACCCAGAGCTTGGGGAAACCTCATCATTTGATCGCTCTAGTATATCAATAACATACTCTGAACCGTCAACTGGAGTTAGGCGAGTATCTTTTTTTGCAAGCATAGAAGATTGTAACGAGCCATTAGGTTTGAAGTATTTAGCAACTTCGGGAGTGGCCTCGTATACCTATAGAGCTCTAGGCATACACTTCGATCCACCAATCCTGAAAGACAATACCAAAACCCTAACATTAAACTTTGACTTCACCCTAACTAGAGCTTAATCCATGGCTATTCCTAATAGTCCTAACTGGTCGATGTTGACTAATTTACTCAATTACCAACCAGCAGGCATAGCTAAACCACCTAGCCTTGCGTTTGATGTGGTGCAAGCTGTATCACTAGGGCCTATGCAATTAAATAATTCAGGCGGTAAGTTAAACGAACGCTACTGGATTGCTTACGTTGATAATGGCGCTGTGTATATTAAAGGCTCGCAAGGAGAACAATGGGGCGATGAAACGCTGTTATTTAATGAGCCTGAATCAATAAAGCAAATAACACTCACGTTTGACCAGCTAGGTAGGCCGCTCGTGTTTTATCGCGTTGGCGCCGATACATTAAAGCTTTACTGGTATAACCCTGTACTTGAGCAAACAGAACTTAAAATATTAGCGCAAGGTATTGACCCAAACGCAGGGTTTGACGCCCCGCAAGATACAGGGCAAAGCTATTCCGATGCCATGTTATTTTATGTGCGTGATGATGTTATTTACATGCGCATTCAACGCGACCGCTTTGAAACAGAGTACGCAACCCCTATGGGTCAAGGTGCAGATAGTAGCATTGACATAGTTTACAAAGAACATACCCCAGACAGCATAGGAACTTCTTTATATACTAACTTACCTGAACCTATAAGCGCTGGCGATACAGTTATAGCAACAATAATGCACAGAGATACATTAACGCTACCTCAAGGCTGGGAGTTTTTAGGTGTAACTGAGCCAGTTACCACCTTTAACCAAGTAGTGACACAAGCAGTAATAAAGGTTGCTCAATCTGATATAGGCTCGACTCATACCTTTACGCAAGCCACATCACAAAGAATGGTGTTAAGTATTATTGCGGCAAGAAGTGATAGCGAAATAACGCCGGAGTTTATAGGGAAGTTGCGCTATATCCCTCAGGCGCCAGCCCCTTTACCGAACATATCAGCATCATACAATGGAGCGACTATAATAGCGGCAGCTTCTTTTGTTTATACGAAAAATAGCGGAAATCAAACTGTAACAGTATCAAATCCTTATTTATTGGAAACTCAGCCTACTAGAGTTTTCAATAGATTAGGAGTGGCAAGCGCTAAAGTTACTGATGTAGGCATACAGGGCGCAACCATGAGCCATGAAACTGATGATTCAGAGTATGGCGCTTCTATGGCTACAGCATTAAAGCCATCTACCGATATAATAAGCACAATAAAAAATCTAAAGTTAATGAGCAGCGGCATGCGGGTAGATAACCGCTACCAAGTAGTTTACCGCCATGAACTAACTGATTATGTGCCAGAGCCGCCAGTACCACCAACGCCACCGGTTATAAATGGCGGTTACCGCTACCGTTTAGTGTTTGCGAGTTATTTTTTAGCAACCGGACTTGATGTGCAAAACCCCGCAGTCGATCCTTTAGAAATAAGCTTTGATATAACGAGGTCGTTAACGCCAGAGCAAAAGCCATTTGAGCAAGGCACCTACGGCTTATTGCCTGAGTGCAGGGATTACGCATTACCCATTTATAGCAGCGGGGCCACGCTAATAAATCATCCCATGCTTGAAAATAAGGTTCGCTTTGATAATAGCAAACAAGTAAACGCATGGACGTATGTAAAACAAGACCCACCAATCAAAATAAATAAACGCATAGCCATTGAGTTTATTTATGGAAAAGACTTTAAGCTTAAATTATTTGTATGCTTTAACGGCAGAGTAACCATTATTGATATGGGGCAAACGCCAAGCGGCGAAAATCGCAAGCTTGCAGATGGGCACTATAAACTTACCTTTATTGATACAACCGTTAGCGTGTATTTTAATGATGAGCTTATTATGCAAAGTGAGTTTGAGCGCGGCACCAACTTTACAGAGCAGCAACCTATACAAACCTTAATAGGCGGCACAAACTTTACGCAGCGTTATTTATTTAAAGGCTGCATGTTTAATTTAGCGGTTAAAACAAGCGAGGTTGATGCACTTTTTAAGCTAGACCAAAAAAATGAACTGGTACAAACACCACAAACAGGCAGCTCATTTTTAGAAATAATAAACCATAAGCGAGCGAATTGGGCTTACTATATTGTTTAACTTGGAATCCCGACCACTTTAGCCTATTATTTACCCATACTGCCTATATTACGTATCCCCTTTCCCTTTTAAGGTAACACCCCATGCAACAACAATTTAAACCAACTGCTAACCAGCAGATGGTGCAACCGCTTGCGCCTAAAAAAAAGGCGATAAATAAAACCGTAACCCCTATGAGAAGAAATGACAAACCCGATGATCAGGTGGGGTTTGGTATGCCTGTTAATGGCAATGGCATGGCAACCGATGCGCAGCCAAGCTATCAAGGCGGGGTAAAAACACCGGATTACTTAAAGCCTACTAATGGCAAGCCTGTGGATAAAATGAATATAGGCAACCCAAGCAGCAAGCCAACCGGCTTAATGGGCTACAAGCCACAAGAACCGTCACGCGGATACGGCCCTACGCCAACCCCAACACAACAAGCGGCTACTCAAGGCACTGGCAAAACAACCGCCGATTTAACTCAGCAAGCAAATAACAACCAATCAGCAATAAGCGTTAACGAGGTAACGGGTAAAATCCCTCAAACCACTTACGATCCTATTGAATACAATAAAGACGGCTACGAAGGCGTTAAAGGCGAAGAGCAATACAACTACGATCCGCGTGACGAATCGTTAGTACAAAATCAAATAACAGGCCTGCTTGACCCAAATAGCGCGCTAATGCGAAAAGCCATAGCCCAAGCGCAAAACTACAGTGCATCAAGAGGGTTACAGTCTAGCTCTATTGGCAGCGAAACAGCACTGTCATCAATGATAGATAAAGCACTCCCTATTGCGCAGCAAGACGCAGGCGTGTACGCCAATGCAGATCAGGCAGGCTGGCAAAATTCATTTAACGCACAGCAAAACAACCTAAGCCGCGAACACGACGCATCCATGTTCGATAAGCAAGGCCAGTTACAAGTTGATTTACAAAACAATCAATACGACTTTCAAAACAACCAAAGCAATGCAGATAGACAGCAGCAGTTTGAAATGCAGCAAAAGCAGTACGATCAAAGTATTGGCACATTAGAAAAGCAAGCTGAAATACAGCAAAAACGCGATGAGCTAATGAATCAGTTTGAATCAATGAAAATGGATAAAGCCTATTTGCAAGACTTAGAAAAAACTAAGCTTACATGGGAAAAAGCAGACGCCGACTTTGAGAAAAACTTAGATGCCAACACTAAGATGCAATACCAAAACGCCACAGCCGATGCGTACAACCGTTACTTAGAACAGGTAGCGTTGGTATTTAGTAACCCTAACATGACACCAGCACAACAAAATGCGGGCGTTAGCTACTTAAAAAATATGTTTGAGTCACAGCGCCAGCAAATGCAAGTTATATACGGTGTCACCGGTGGCAGCAGCTCAGGCCAGCAAACAGGCATTAGCAACCCTAATCAGCAAATTAAAAACCCATCACCAGGCACTGGACCGCAACAGCCAGTAATACCTAACGCAAGCGCAGGTTCTTCATCATCTAGTAGTGGTGGCGGGCGACCTGGTGGCAATAACATGCAGAGGTTAATGCAAAGATGATCCGCTTAGCAACGTATGCAGATATACCAACCATTATCGAAATAGGTCAAAATGTGATTGACCGCTCTAAAACCTACAACGTACAGGTTGATCCCAAACAAACCGCGTACATGATACGCCGAGCCATTAACGATAAAAAGATGGATGTATTCATTGCCCAAAAAGCCGACCACGTAGTCGGCTTTTTAATAGCCTTAAAAGATGAATACTGGTTTGCAAAAAAATACTACGCCACCGATTTAGCTTTTTGTGTATTGCCAGAGCATGCAGATCAGGGTGTATGGCTATTGCGTCGCTTTATTCGGTGGTGCAAACAAAACAGCATTGAAAACATTCAGCTTGGTTTAAGTACAGGCTTAGACCCACAAGGAAGAACAGGCAAGCTTTATGAGTCACACGGATTAACGTTGGTTGGCGGGATATACGCCACAATTAAAGAGGTTATACAACCATGAGCTTTATAAAAAAAGCAGTTAAAAAAGTCTTTAAAACGGTTAAACGCCACGTTAGCAAGGTGGTTAAAGTCGTTAAAAAAGTAGCAAAGTCAAAAGCGTTTAAGATCGTAGCCGGTGCTGCGTTAATTTACTTTGGTGGCGCAGCGCTTATGTCGCTGGCAGGAGGTGGAACCGCGTCTGCGGGCATCGGCTCCGCATGGGCAGGGGCGCAAAGTGCGGGCTCTGCGGTTATGGCTGGTAATTTTAGCGGTGCCGCATCAGCGCTTGGTAGTGGTTTTACAGGTGGCGCAGCAGCAGGCGCAGGCGCAACCTTTAGCGCAGGGCAGGCGTTAACAGCCGAAACAATTGCTGCAAATGCCGCAGCTGGCCAAGCAGGAACGCTTGCAGCTGTAGAAACAGCCGCAGCCAATAGCTCAGTGCCTAGCATTTCATCAGCTAGCGAGTTAGCAGCCCAAGGAGCTACTAATACAGGGCTAACAACAGGCACTAACGCTGTTAATACCCAATACCTAAATAGCTTTCAAACAGGGTTAAATGGAGCAGATGCAGCCGCAACAAACGCAATAGGCAATGCAACTACTAAAGCCGCAGCAGATGCAACAAGTGGCGGACTGCTCTCCAATATGTGGAATGGCTTAGGTGAAGCGGGCAAAGCGGCCACAATCACTAGTGGTGTGCAAATGGCTGGCTCTATGCTACAAGGAAAAGCGCAGCAAGAAGCATCCGAAGAAGAGCGCAAACGCCGCAGCTATTGGGGTGTAGATGGCGAGGGCAACACAGCGGCCACCGCTGGCGAAATGAACTTTGGACTAATGGACCCTGTAAACTTTAACAATGCGCAAACTCAAGCGCCGCCTACGTGGCAAACATCAATAGATGATTTAATTAATCGTCAAAAAAATGTAGCAGGGAGTAACGGCTAATGATCAATCAAAACCAAATGCAGGGTAATGAGCAAAACATTGATCCCGAACAAGAGCCGTTACAACAAGGTGAAGAACTGGCAACGCCAGAAGAGCAGCAACAGCTTGAAGCGTTTTACGATATGGGTATAGATATTATTCATAGCGAGGGGCAAGTAGGCGACCAAATAGCAAATATGGTACTGCAAGCGCAAGATGTATCTATGGGAATTGGTGGCGCAGCATCAGCACTGCTTATTGCTATTGAGAAAAAAGCAGGCATGGTTCCCGATGAAATAAAGCTACAGTTAGCACAAGAGCTTATTGCAGAACTAACCGGCTTAGCGGTTGAAGCAGGCGCACTGGCAGAAGATGAAGTAAACGACGGCTTTATCGATGCAGTAGCAAGCCACGCTTACAGCTCGTACATTACGACAAAAGAGTCAATGGGAGAGCTTAACCCGCAAGAGCTTGAAGCCAGCGTGAAAGAAGCTGAGGAGCTAATGGGCACAAGCGCCAGAGGTGGCCAGCCACAGCAGCCACAACAACCAGCAAGCCCTGCAAGCGGTGGCTTAATGTCAATGGCAGGAGGTTAGTATGGAATGGGGATTATTGGGCGGGCTCGGCCAAGGCCTAAGCCAAGCAGCAGGCACCATTAACCGCGGCATGGCAGAAGATAGAGCCGCAGAGCGCGCACGAGAGCTTGAGCAAAAACGAGCTGCCAGCGTAGAGCGACGTTGGCAAGCAAGTGAAGCACGCGCTAATCGTCAAGAACAGGCACAAGCAACGCGTTGGGCTAAGCAAGACGAACGCCAAGCAAATCAAGACGCACGCCAACAAGAACGCGACGCGGTAAGCGATAGCCAATTTGATCGTCGTATGAGTGCACAGGAAGCGCAAGCAATAGAGCGTAACTTGTCGGGCATTATTAGCGAAAAGCAAAAAGCCGAAAGCGATATAGTTGAGCGCTATCGTGAACTTTCGGTAGACTCGCTTGGACAGCCACTCCCCGCAGAGCAGCTTGAAGCGCTCAAGTCACAAATGGAAAAAGATGTAGACGCTGTAAGAACTAGATATTCTTTACTTATTGATAACCAAACTAAAAGCTATGGCGCTAAATTAAGAGGCACTGGTTTTGCTTATCTGCTTGATACTCCTGAAACCCAAGAAGCGCCAGAGAAAAAAGATCCACCACCAAGCCAGCAGGTGCAAACCTCAATAGACGACTTTGCGCGTAATTTTCTTGGTAAAAGTAGCGCTCAAAATAAAGGACTCATGGGTTATGCTGATCTCGACGATAAGATTGTAGCTGAAACTCAATGGGATGATGGCAAGGCAGACCCAACATTTTTAAACGCGTTTAGAAATGAGTTGGCAGACAAGCGAGTTCCAATAAGCAATGATAGATCTCCATTAGATCAGTTTGCTGTGATTGCAGGGCATGCGGCAGGCGTGCTACCTGCCACAATAAAGAACGCGGTAGAGCCAGTGTATGACTGGGCAGAAACCAAGCCATCAAATAGAAACCAATAAACCCGCTTTGTAGCGGGTTTTTTATTAATAAGAGAAACACTAATGGCAAAAAATTACTTTGCAGATGAACCAATGCCTACGCTCTTTACGCCTACCGTAGAGCCTGTAACCAAACAAAACAGTCAAGGCTTATTTGGTGATGCCGTGGACACGTTTCAGTCTAATATATTTACTTCGCTTGGTGGCGTATTTGACTTTGTTGGCGCTGATGGCCTAGCTAAGTCAATGCGTGATAATTCAGAAGAACAATATGCAGAGGTTTCTCAGCAAGGAAAAGATGCCTTAGCCAAGGAGTTTGTTAGTGAAGATGAGCGGGGTAATATAACACTTGGCGAGGGCGCTACCGATTTAGATACATGGCTGTTAACCATGGCAAGTGTAGCAGGCCAATTTGCAGGCACTGCAATACCCGGTGCGGGCGCGGCAGGTTTAGCAGGTAAGGCTGCAAGCTTAGGCGCAAAAGGTAAAAACATTGCCAACATTGCCAGCATGGGCGCAACCGGTGGCGCAGCCGCTACAGGTCAAGGCATGGAGCAAGCGCGCCAAGAAGTACAAAACATGCCAGACACTTTACTGGCAGAGTCACCATTATTCGGTGATGTGTTTAGAGGTGTGCACGCAAACCAACCAGAACTAAGCAACGTTGAAAAGTGGGAAGCAGCAAAAACCGCACTTGCTAATAAAGTAGCGCAAGAAGTAAGAACAGATCCCAAGGTGTTACTGGCTAACTTTGGCGCAAGTGCCATCGGCGATCCCATTATTGGCAAAGCATTAACCGGCGCACGACTAGCTAAAAGCGGGGCGTTACGTAGCGCATTAGCTGGCTTTGTAACTGAGGGCTCAACCGAAGCCGTACAGGCGGGCGTGCAACAGCTAGGTGTAAACCAAGCTTTACAGCCAATAGATAATCGCGACGAAATGCAAGGTGTAGTTGCTGCAGGTTTAAACGAGGGTTTAGCCGGTGGCGGCTTTGGTGCCGCTGCGGGTGGTATTGGTGGCTTAGTAAACAGACAGCCAAAGCAGCAAACACCACAGACTGAACCAACAGCAGAGCCAGCACCACAATCAGCGGTTGATCCTGTCACTGAGCAAATGAAAGCAAGCAACCCTAATTTGGGTGAAGCTATGGCGAGCATGGATCAGCATTCTACCAACGTTAAAAGCGAGGTGGATAATTTAGATATTCCAACCGCTGCAAGGCAGGCAGGCTTTGACACAAACGCGGGTGCGGGGCAGTTTGGCGACTTTATAACCAGCCCTAGCCAAGAATCAATCCAAAGCATGCGCAATCAAAGCATTGCCGATATGATTAACGATGCAATTAATAACATAGGCCCTACACCTGACGATCGTTTCAGTCCAATAAAATACCAACACGTAGGCGAGTTATTATCACCAGAACAAAGCACAGAGTTACAGCCAGCACCGCGCCAAAGCGCACAGATTGATAGTGGCTTTATTGATGGCGAAATGGTGCCAGAGCAAGGCTTGTTACCTACACAGCAGCAAACACAAAACCGCCAAGCATTCGAGCGCGTGCAATCTGAGTTTAATAACCAGCCCGCACAAATTGAAAACAAAAATATTATATTTGGTGAAGATGGCAGGCCACGCCAGCAAGCAGCAGAACGTGTTAAGCAAGCAGGTAAAAGCGCACAAAACTTATTACCACAAAAAGACATTATATTTGCAGGCAACGAAAGCGGCGTAAATGTAGCCCGCAATGGCAAGCCATTTAAAAGCATGAAAGAAGCGCGTAACAGCAAGCTAGCGCGCCAAGCAAAGCGCCAAGGCTTAACCGTTGACGTTGTACCATTTGATAATGGTTATGGCTGGAAAGTTAACGAGCCTGCTACCCTCACAGATGAGGGCGCCATACCGCAAAGCACTGAAAGCAATATAGAAGTAAACGCGCAACCAACAGCCAACCTAGCGGGCGATCCTATTAATGGTGAGTGGACCGCGTTTAACGAGCAAAGCGAAACTAAAAATATACCACGCGCAGAAATGCCACAAATCAAAGCTGAAAATCGCGGCGCCATGGTTAACTTTATGAACGCACGCGACATAAGCCATGAGCAAGACGAAGTACCTGCAAGCTCATTAAAGCCAACGCAGCAAGAGTTTTCACCCGCCAAGGTTAAAAAGGCAATGGAGTTTGAGGGGGGTAACCGCTCTATATTAGTATCAAGTGATAACCATGTGTTAGACGGGCATCACCAATGGTTAGCCGCACGCGAAAAAGGCGAGCCAGTAAAAGTGATCCGCTTAAATGCGCCTATTGAACAGCTAGTACCATTGGCAAAAGAAATGCCAAGCACTGAGACGCAAGATAATGCTGGCAACTTAACAGCAACCGGCAATGAAGAAACTGCCACCACTGGTAAACTAAACAGCGATAGTGGTAAACAATCTGAACAAAAAGCCGTTAAAACTGCCGAAACTGGTAAATTAATTGAACAAGAGCCGGCAGCTAATGAACAAGCCAACCAGCTACCATCAATACTAAAAACCACCAAGCGAAAATGGCTACAAAGTGAAGCTAAAAAGCTAGGCATTAAAAAAGGTTCGCCAGGCTATGACGCAGCCATAGCTAAAATAGAAGAAAGCTACGAGCCAGCTATTGATAAAGCGCTCGCTGAATCATCGTTTGAAACATATCAAGAGTTCAATAGCGATACACCGGAAAGCATTAACCGCCAAGCTTATAGCGAGCTACGCAAAGAGTTTGGTTTAGATGATCAGCCAATTGAAAAACCACAAGAGCAAAAAACAGTACAAGCCAACGATACGGAAAGTCCTAACAGTTCAGAAAATAAAAAAGTAGACGATCCTGTAGCCGCAGACCCCGAAGCTAACGAACAACAGTCAACCACCAATCAAGCAACGGTCAAGCAAGAAAGTATTAATGACTTTGGAGAGAAGCTAGGCGGTGCACGTAAAGATGTTTGGAGTGGCTTTAGTGAAGCCATTCAAGATCAACAAAGCACAGCAGAATTACCGTTAGGCAAAGCGTGGCCTGAGCCAAATTATAAAGAGCTTGTTGATAATGGCGCAAGCGTTGAGTCTGTCGCGCTTATGGCTGCAATGCGCAGTGAAGTACAAGCAAAGCCAAGGCTTTCATATAAAGTATCTCGATGGGCTGAAAAAGTTAATACGTTAAAGTCATTTGCCGCAGACTTAATGAATGGTGATCGTGATGTAGAAAGCGTAATGCAAAGAATGCGAAACCATAGCTCAAAGCTAGCGGCCATTGTTGATGCTATACCATCCATAGCTAAGGCTGATCTTGATACACTAAAAAGCGTTGCGGATTACCGTATTAACTCTGGCAGCTTTTCTATTTTTGGCGGTAAAACATATTCACCTAGTAAAGTGTTTTACTTTATAGAGCGCAATGGTCGCCCTGTTTATGATGGCGCGAGTGAAACGCTTAGTGACGTACAGGCACTATTAACTAAAGTAATAAAAGCTGAACAGGCTGATAGTTCTAGTGCGACCAGTGGAAAGAAAAGTAAAATTAGTGTTTATCGTGATCGTTACACCAAAGATATTTATCTAGGCTGGAAAGGTGCAAGTGGTGTTTTAAAAATAAAATCATTTAACGATTTGAGCGCTGCAAGAGAATACCTTAAAAACAACCGCGACGAAGTAGAGCAAACGCTACAAAAAATGAAAGAAACCCCAAGCATGCGCAAACCTGTTAATGCTGAACGAATGGGCCCTGAACGCTATGCAGAAAACGTAACACCAGATACGTTCGGTGAAACGTTTGGCTTTAGAGGTGTAGAGTTTGGTAATTGGGTAGAGCAAGCTAAGCGACAAAAGGATTTAAACCAAGCTTACGACGGCTTAATGGATTTAGCAGAGGCACTAGACTTGGAGCCAAAAGCACTAAGTTTAAATGGCAAACTAGGACTTGCATTTGGCGCCCGTGGTAAGGGCGGTAAAAACCCTGCAGCAGCACACTACGAACCAAATAGCGTTGTTATTAACCTTACCAAAAAGGCCGGTTCAGGATCGCTTGCGCATGAGTGGTGGCACGCCTTAGACAACTATTTTGGTAAGCAAAAAACAAAAGGCGAATTTATAACAGAATCGCCGTACTCTATGAGTAGCGATGAAATACGCCCAGAAATGGCAAGTGCATTTAAACATGTAAAAAGCGCTATTGCTCAAAGTGGCTTGCCTGAGCGTTCAAGAGAACTTGATACAAGACGGTCTAAAGCATATTGGGCTACACCAGTGGAAATGACGGCGCGTTCATTTGAAACTTACATTATTGATAAACTTAATCAGCAAGGTATAACTAACGATTACCTTGCTAACGTAGTGGGCAGTGAAGCATGGGAAGCAGCAGAGTCGCTAGGCTTTGAGTCGGACAACACCTACCCATACCCCAACAAAGAAGAACAAGAGAAAATAAACCCTGCTTATCAAACATTGTTTGATACTGTTGAAAGCGAAAATACCAGCGAGGGAATACGTTTATTCTCAAAATCTAAAAAGCCAGCTAGCAGCAAATCAATCAGCACTGAGCAAGCGCAGCGTATTGCTGATCAGTTTGTTAAAGACTTAAAAGGCGCTAACGGGATCACTGTTAGCATTCTTGATGATACCGCCACAGCAGAAAAACTATGGCGCATGAGCTTAGACGGCGCAACGGTTAAAGGCGCTTATAGCGAGCTGAGTAAAACGGTTTATATAATTGCAGAAAACATTAATGATTTAACCGATTTAAAACAAACGCTAGCACATGAAACAATAGCCCACGGTGGACTCGATACTGTTATTGGCGCCGAAGCCAAACAGGCGTTTATTGATCGCATCAAGAAAACCAAAGGCCGTAAAGCGTTTGAACAGTATTGGAAAGATGCCAATAACGACTATTGGGATATGAGTTTAGATGTAAAAGCAGAGGAGATATTCGCCCGCTTTGTAGAGAACGAGCCAAGCAAAGGCGAGTTAAAATATTGGTGGAACGCGTTAAAACGCTGGATAAAAGCGCAGTTAGATAAAGCGGGGATTATGTACCGTGAAGATGATGAACTTACCGCCATGCGTGAAATGCTTGAAAGCATAGTAAAAGGATTTAAAGCGCAGCGTGAACCTATGGTTAGCAGTCAAGCAGAAATGACTTACAGCCAATCAGATAAAAAATTCAGCCGCACAGCGGATAATGACAGCCAAGAAAAAAGTAAAATAGCAGATGCAGTAAAAAATGCGATCAATCGTGAGAACCGCTTTGAAAAATCAAGCGTGCCAGAGTGGGACGCATTAAACGCACAATTACGCGAAACTGATAAAACCGCAGGCGAAAAAATAAAACGTCAGCTTTCACGCTGGTTTATGCCCGGTGGCAACATGCCAGAGACAGTTAAACAAGCAACTAGAGGCCGCGATCGCGATGTGGCGGTGCATGAGTTTGATGTGTCTATGCTGGTTGGTAAGTTAAATACAGCCATGAAAGCGGCAAAAATAAACCCTGACAGACTAACCGATGATCAATGGTCTAAGTATCATCAATTTTTAATAGGTGAAAATGATGGGCAATCACTAAAACAAAGTGAGCGCGAAACCCTTATTCTAATGCGCGAACATATCGACGGACTTACACAAGACTACGTTGCAAGTGTTAACAATAAACTTCAACAGCGATTTGAAGAAGATGGATCTATTGACCCTAAAGAGTCGGCGCGCCTTGAAAAAATGCTAGGTAATATAGGCAAGTATTTAAACCGAAGCTATAAAGCGTTTGATGATCCTAATTGGTTTGAAAAAATACCTACAGACGTAATTGATGATGCCCGTACATACTTAATGAAGCAGTATAAAAAGGACGGCGCAACAATAGAAGAGGCACAGCAAAAAGCCCAAGTAACCATGAATGAAATGGTTAAAACAGGCACAGCTTACGACAGCTTAGGATCGTTTATTGCTGAAAGTAAGCTTGGCTCTAAAGACTTATCTACGTTAATCCCACGAAAAGACATCGCACCTGAGATCAGAGCTTTACTAGGTGAATATGTAGACCCGCGCATTAACTACGCAAAGTCAGTATCAAAAATGTCAGCAATGATCGCTAACGATAAACTGCTAAATACTATACGCGATATGGGCATAAACAACTTTATTTTTGAAAAAGACAACCGACCACCTAACGCGACAGTACAACTGGCGGGTGAAAAATCCGAAGTGTACGCGCCATTAAATGGCATGTGGACAACGCCAGAAATTAAAGAGGCGTTTGAAGATGCTATGGGCGGCGAGCGTGGCGAGGGCTGGTTAGACAAAGCCATACAAATAAATGGATTTATTAAATATGGTAAAACTGTTTTATCACCTACAACAGCCATGCGTAATGTGATGTCGTCGTACTTTTTTACTGTAGCAAACGGGCACTTTAACCAAAAATACATGAAGCAAGCCGTTGCAGCATTTAACGCACAGGTTAAAGGGAAGGTAACCGATGGCGAGTCTGATTATATGAAACGATTGATCAAGCTTGGCGTTGTATATGACTCGGCCAATGCAGGTGAAATGGTTAAAATGATGACTGATGGAAAAGTAAGTCAAATGCTTGAGGGTAAAAGCGGTGCTGCATTTGAAAATTTGCGCTGGCTAACTGATAAGGCTACAGGGTTCTATCGTTTTGGTGATGACTTTTGGAAAATAGTCGGATTTGAAAATGAAAAAGCAGCACTAATACGTACTGGTATGGCAGAAAGTGATGCAGAGATAGTGGCCGCTGAACGTATACAAGACACCTATCCAACATATAGCCGAGTAGGTAAAGCAGGTGTTTGGCTGTCACGGTTCCCGCTAGCAGGTACGTTTGTATCATTCCCCGCTGAAATAATTAGAACTACAGCTAATATGATAAAGCTTGCTGCAAGCGAAATTAAGTCGGAAAACCCAGAGATACGCGCAATGGGAGCAAAGCGGGTTGTAGGAATAAGCCTTGCGAGCGGCGGAATGTTCGCGCTTGGCGCATTAACTAAAGCCATGTTTGGCGTGACCGACGATGAAGAAGAAGCACTAAGAGATTTAGCGCCGCCATGGCAGAAAAACTCAACTTTCTTATACGCAGGCAGAGATAAGGACGGAAACCTGCGCTACTTTGATATGACATTTATGGACCCTTACGCCTACTGGAAAAGACCAATTGAGGCCATAATGAGAAACCAGCCGCTAAATGAAGCAATTACGTCATCAATTGGCGATATGGTATCGCCATTCTTAGGAACTGATATATCTGCAGGAAAATTGTTAGAAGTTGTTAGCAATAAAAAAGAAAGTGGCGGGCAGGTATACAAGGAAAACGATACAGCAATACGTCAAGGAGCAGATATTGCAGGGCATTTAGCTTTAGGTTTAGCGCCCGGGGCTGTAAATAATGCATGGCGTATTGGTATGGCCGCAGCTGACGTTAAGCGATCAACCGGTAAGCCTTACAGCCTATCAGATGAAATGCTGGCGCTTGCAGGCTTTAGAAGCTCAACCTTTGATCCAAAGGTCGGCTTATACTACCGCACTTTTGACTTTAACAGTGCCATAGCCGAAGCAAGAAAAGAGCTAAGCGGCGTACTCAGAAATCCTAACAAAGTATCTGATGATGAAATAAGCGCAGCTAAAGAGCGAGCTAAAACAAAGCAAGAGCAAGCATTTAAACAAATGTCACGGCTAATTAAGGCGGCTGAAACTGGCGGCGCAAGTAGAAGTCAAGTTGTGCAAATAATATTACTTGCCGGAATAAGTAAGCGTAATGCAGGATTTCTGCTTAGAGGGCAGGTGCCCCCTGTAAACTTGTCTGATCGCTCATTTGAAAGCGCAGTAAAACGAGCTCAGTTAATTATGGATAGTGAGACGGCAAAAGAGGTAAGAAGTCGATTTAATAGAATTGTTACCCCGTAACATGATTATAAAGGCCTGCGCTGACCGTGATTAAGGTGGTAACCTTTTTCTCGCTCAGCGGCCAATCGTGCGGCGATAGCTTCTGATTTATCATTAAAATAACCAAGACTTTTATGTTTTCCGTCAACAGTAATCCTAGCTTTCCATTGCCCTGTTCTTTTGTACCAAATAACACCGGTTACCCCTGACGTGTTGTCAGATCTTAACCTTTGGTTTTTGTTGTTTTGAGATGAGCCATTGACCTCAACTATATTGCACCATCTATTATCAAGCCCATTACCGTTATCATGATCAACCATCTTAGGGTGGCGACCTGTCATGTATAAAAAGGCCAACCTATGAGCAAGCATTACCTTTCCAAAAATGGCTATATATTTATATGACTTTCCGTTTTTATGAGTTCTTGAGGTTCCTGCTGATATTCCGCCATACTTAGTAGTCCATGCATTTTTACTTTGCAGGCTCTTAAATTGATACAATGGCCTATCAGCTCTCCATGTGAAATCGCCGCTTATGGGATCATATATCAATGCTTCTTTTAGGGTTTTCTGAGTTATGACCATGGCGTTAATAATTAAAGTTAAAAATTTAAACTAACCAAGCTTAGCCCTTAAGTCTAGGAGCAAATAAAAAGCCCGCTTAATTGCGGGCTTTAACAGAGTATCTAACCATCAACGGACAATATAAAAGTAACATGCAACTATATTGAATAATTAAGTTATAGCGGCCTGCGCCTTAAGTCTAGTATAATTTTATTCTCTCTCTTGAATTGTCAGTTAAGAGTCACAATATTCTACCCATGTTAATTGATTAACATTCTTTGGAAAAACTCGACGGTGTACCAAAGTGTGTACCAAAAGTTAAAAAGGTAATACTATGACTGATAATAAAAACATTACAAAACATGAGTTTGGCTCAGACACGGGCAAGCTATTAAATCTAATGATTCACTCGCTTTATTCTAATAAAGAAATATTTTTACGTGAGCTTGTATCAAATGCATCTGATGCAGCCGATAAATTACGCTTTTTAGCGTTATCAAACGGCGACTTATATCAAGGTGATGCTGATTTACGTGTACGTATTAGTGCTGATAAAGAAGCCAATACGGTAACCATTTCTGATAATGGTATTGGTATGACACGTGATGAAGTGATCAGCTCTTTAGGTACAATTGCAAAGTCGGGTACCGCAGAGTTTTTCAAAAACTTAACGGGCGACCAAAGCAAAGATTCACAACTTATTGGTCAATTTGGTGTGGGCTTTTATTCAGCGTTTATTGTTGCTGATGAAGTGACAGTGCGTACCCGTAAAGCAGGCGAGACAACAGCTGTAGAGTGGCAATCAAAAGGTGAAGGTGAATACACGCTGCAAGAAATTGAAAAAGAAGGCCGCGGTACAGACATTATTCTACACCTACGTGAAGAAGAAAAAGAGTACGCAGACGAATGGCGCCTTCGTAGTATCGTGACTAAATACTCTGATCATATTTCTACACCAGTACAAATGTACAAAGCAGAAGTACCAGAGTCTGAAGGCGAAGACGGTGAGAAAATTCCAGCAGTTCCTGGTGAGTGGGAAAGCATTAACCGTGCTACGGCATTGTGGACGCGTGATAAGTCTGAAATCTCTGAAGATGAATACAAAGAATTTTACAAGCATGTAAGCCATGACTGGGAAGATCCACTTAGTTGGGGACATAACAAAGTTGAAGGTAAAACTGAATACACCAGTTTGTTATACATTCCGAAAAAAGCGCCGTTTGATTTATGGAACCGCGAGCGCCAAAGTGGCTTAAAATTATACGTGCAACGTGTATTCATTATGGATGATGCTGAGCAGTTTATGCCAAGCTACCTGCGTTTCGTTAAAGGTCTATTAGATTCAAATGATTTACCACTAAACGTATCGCGTGAAATACTTCAAGATAACAAAGTGACCCAAGCTATCCGTAAGGGGTGTACGTCGCGTATTATTAAAATGCTTGAGCGTATGGCGAAAAACAAAGCCGATGATTACCAAACGTTTTGGAATGAATTTGGTCAAGTAATGAAAGAAGGCCCAGCAGAAGATGCGGCTAACAAAGAGAGCATTGCTAAGCTATTACGTTTTGCTTCAACGCATACCGATTCAGACACTCAAGATGTCTCGCTTGAACAATACATTGAGCGTATGAAAGACAGCCAAGATAAAATTTACTATGTTGTCGCTGACTCATTTATTGCAGCTAAAAACTCACCGCATTTAGAAATCTTCCGCAAAAAAGGCATTGAAGTTTTACTACTAAGTGACCGTGTTGATGAGTGGATGATGAGCCACTTAACTGAATTTGCAGACAAGCAATTTCAATCAATTACTCGCGGTGATTTAGATTTAGGCGACTTAGACGACGAAGAAACTAAAAAAGCACAAGAAGAGTCTGAAAAAGAAGTTGCAGGCCTTATTGAGCGTATTAAGACCGCATTAGGTGATGATGTTAAAGAAGTACGCTTTACACATCGTTTAACCGATTCGCCAGCCTGTGTGGTGAGCGACGACAACGACATGAGCTCGCAAATGCAAAAGCTGATGGAGTCAGTAGGTCAAGCAGTGCCAGAAGCTAAACCTGTGTTTGAGCTAAACCCTGAGCATCAGATTGTTAAGCATTTAAATGATGAGCAAGACGAAGATAAATTTGCGCAGTGGTCACATGTATTGCTAGATCAAGCATTACTAGCTGAGCGCGGTACGCTTAAAGATCCAACTGGATTTGTCACTCGCTTAAATAAACTTATGCTTGATTTAAGCAAATAAGTATTAAAAATCAATGATTGAGTAAAAAGGGAACATTTGTTCCCTTTTTTTATGCGCTGGAGCATAGAGTTTATTGATTTTTAAAGGTTAAATTTGCTGCATAGACGCTGCCCGAAAGGGTCTGTCTGCCTACATGGATGGTGGCAAATGGCGTGAGCAGGACGCAGAAGCTTTGCTCGATTTTTACTCAGCCTACTAGGTTGCAAACATTGCGCCGCGATTAAAGTGCCCCTAGTTTGCACAAATATTAATCCGCAAAGGCCAACAGACTCTAGACAATTAGTATAAGTTACTTGAGTATCTGCGGCGCTTGTGGAAGAATTCAGACTTTAAAATAAACTCTCATATTAGGGGACAATGATATGCGCATTATTCTTTTGGGCGCACCGGGTGCAGGTAAAGGTACTCAAGCTCAGTTTTTAATGGATAGATACGGTATTCCACAAATTTCTACCGGTGATATGCTACGAGCTGCAATTAAAGAGGGCACACCACTTGGCCTTGAAGCAAAAAAAGTAATGGACGCAGGTCAGTTAATTTCTGATGACATCATCATTGGCCTTGTTAAAGAGCGCATTGCAAAACCTGATTGTGAGAAAGGCTTTTTACTTGATGGCTTCCCACGTACCATTCCACAAGCTGATGCAATGAAAGATAATGGCGTTGTCGTTGATCACGTTATTGAATTTGATGTTGCTGATGAAGTGATTGTTGAGCGTATGGGTGGCCGTCGTGTTCATCCTGGTTCTGGTCGTGTTTATCATGTTGTTTACAATCCACCAAAAGAGGAAGGTAAAGACAACGAAACAGGCGAAGAGCTTATTATCCGTGCGGATGACACAGAAGAGACAGTTCGTAAACGCTTAGGCATTTACCATGAGCAAACAATGCCATTGGTTGACTACTACCAAGCAGAAGCGCAAGCGGGTAATACGCAGTACCATAAATTAGACGGTACTCAAGCGGTTGAAGCAGTAAGCAAGCAACTAGCTGAGCTTTTAGGTTAATTTTTATCTAAAATTAAGAGCATAATCAAAAAAACCGCTTCATAGCGGTTTTTTATTATCTGAAATTCGACCTTTAAAGCGTTTTAAGCTTTTCAATAACGCTATCGTATTCAGGCTCGGTTGATAAGCTACTAACTAATTGTTTATATATAACTTTATGGCTTTTATCGAGAATAAAAACAGCGCGAGTAAGTAACCCCATATCTTTAATTATTAACCCATACTTTTGGCCAAAATCACGCCATACAGAATCAGACAGTGTCGTAACTTTATCGATATTCTCTGCTTTGCAAAAACGTTTTTGTGCAAAAGGTAGGTCGGCACTAATCGTCAACATGGCCACGCCAGGAAACTGTTGCGCTACTTTTTCATTAAAATGCTTTGTTTGTAGGCTACAAATGCCAGTATCTAAGCTTGGTACCACGCTTATCAATACGGCTTGCCCTTGGTAATTTTCTAATGTAATGGCAGTAAAGCTGTCGTCGACCACTTTAAAATTTGGCGCATCAGCACCGACTTTAAGGCCTTGGCCTAGTAACGTAACAGGTTTACCTTGCGCTGTTACTTTTCCTGCATCTAAGGTGTTTTCAGGTAACTCTGATGCAAAACTAGTGCAACAAAACAGGCTCAATGCAAAGGCTAATGAACGACGCATGGATTTTTTCCTTTTAAGAATTAACGTAATAGTGGTGAGTGTATTATACTGTGATGGAGTTACCAAGCAGAATAATTGACGCGTTTATTTTTCCCTAAAATTGTAAATAAGCAATACTTTGATTACTATGTATATATAAGAAATAGGTATTAATTAATAATATCCGTGCCTTTATTTTTTGCGGTGTCAGCGTACAACAAGTTTTAAAATAGAGAGATAATATGTCAACATCGGTTTTAATTTGTGATGATTCAAAACTAGCTAGACGTCAATTAGCTCGCTCTTTACCCGATGATTGGGATATTAAAGTTGAATTTGCATGTGACGGTGTAGACTGCATAAAACAAATAACTAAAGCCCAGCCTGAAATTCTTTTCCTTGATTTAAATATGCCAGAAATGGACGGCTATGGCGTGCTTGCTGCAATGAAAGAGCAAGGACTCGACGTTCTCACTGTTGTGGTATCAGGCGATATTCAACCGAGTGCGCATCAACGTGTGCTTGAGCTTGGCGCCATAGATTTTATTCAAAAACCGTGTTCCCCCGAAAAGCTTGCTGCCATTATTGAACATCATGGTATTAGAGATAGAGCACTGCGTGAACGCATGTCTCACTCGTTAGGTGAACAAGTTGACCCTGATGTTCGTGATATATATCAAGAGCTGACTAATGTTGCCATGGGTCAAGCGGGAGATTTACTTGCAAGACTGCTTAATGTATTTGTTAAGTTACCCATTCCTAATGTTAATGTTTTAGAAGTCAGTGAGCTCAACATGGCGTTAAGCTCTGTTGATACCAATGATACTACATCGGGTATTTGCCAAGGCTTTATAGGTGGCGGGGTATCTGGCGAGGCATTATTACTTTTAAATGACTCTAGTTTTAAAGAAATAGCCTCACTGATGAATTACGAAGGTGAACTAAACGACAAGGTTGAGTTAGAGTTGCTAATGGATGTAAGTAACATTTTAATAGGCGCTATTTTAACCGGCTTGTCAAAACAGCTCGACATGACCTTTAGCCAAGGGCATCCAATAGTTTTGGGGCAGCATCGGGACGTTTCTGAACTTGTTCAGTCGAATAAGTCGCGCTGGCAACGGACTCTAGCCATAGAAATAAGTTACGGTATTGAAAATCATGATATTAGTTGTGATTTAATGTTGCTCTTTACTGAAGATTCACTAAAAACTTTGAAATACAAAGTTGCTTATCTACTAGAAGATTAAATATTTATGCCAGCTGATTTAGATTTGAATGAAATCCATTGGTTAATGGATATGTTTAATACGGTTGATGTCGGTCTTGTTGTACTCGATCGAGAATACAAAGTGCATGTATGGAATGGTTTTATGGAAAATCATTCTGGTTTGTTACCGAGCGCTGTAAAAGACAAAGACTTATTTGATTTATTTCCGGCCATTGATGAAAAATGGTTTAGAAGTAAATCTGAGTCAGTGTTTGTATTAAAGAATCGTTCATTTACTATTTGGGAGCAGCAGCCGTATATTTTTCGTTTTAAAAACTACCGACCAATTACCGGTAAAGCGGACTATATGTATCAAAATGCCACGTTTATTCCACTTACCAATGTGCGAGGCGAAGTCGAGCATATTTGTATTATTATTTACGATGTGACAGATATTGCGGTTAACAAAAAAGAACTAGAAGAGTTAAATAAAAAACTAGAACAAGTAAGCCAAACAGATAGTTTAACCCAGCTTGCCAATAGAGGGCATTGGGAGCACTTACTGCACCAAGAATTTTTACGAACGAAGCGAAACGAAGGTTGTTGCTCGTTATTAATTTTTGATATTGACCACTTTAAAAAGATAAATGATAATTTTGGACACAGTGCTGGAGATGAAGCACTTCGTCATATAGCGAGTTTACTGAAAACTGCATTGCGTGAAACAGACATTGCTGGGCGATACGGCGGTGAAGAGTTTGTTGTTACTTTACTAGATACCGATAAACAAGGAGCTATTGTATTTGCTGAACGCTTACGCCAGCTAATTGAAACCTCTCCGGCGAAATACAATGAGCACACGGTGCATATGGCCATTAGTGTGGGTATTGCGTGTTTTGATGATCAATTTAAAGATCACGAACGCTGGATTGAAGCTGCCGATAAAGCGCTTTATCATTCAAAAGAAACAGGTCGAAATAAAGTGTCGGTATACGCTGATATAAAAAATGATGCTTAGACATCATTTTTTAATTGGGGGGTAAAATAAGCAAGTCAGTTTTAAGTAAGCGCATTATTTTTTCTGCAGTATTACCAATGAGTTTTGCTTTAATTCCTACATTCCCAACAGATCCTATAATCACTAAATCAGCATTAAGCTTGGCCGCTAAGCTTGGGATCACCTGCTCAGGTAAACCCGCTTTAATATAAAGTTTGTCGCGTAAGTTATTATCAATAATGAGTTGTTGCTGTGATTGAGGTAATTTCTCAAAGGCATTGACTAGTTGCTCTTCTGAAAATACTAAGCCTAAATCTCTTAATATTGGAGAAATATACACTGTGTAGCCGGCATAAAATTCACAGTCTGTTCGCTGTGCGTATGCTAGGCCATATTTAATAATTGACTGATTAAGCTTATGTTTTGCGGTTTTTTCGCTGGCTAAATCAAGTGCGGCGAGTATGTTGGTATGCTTGCGCCACTTGTTATCTGCCGCTAAATACAAAGCGATGGGTGTAAAGCGGATAAGTTGCCAATCAAGTTCACTAAATTGGCTGTCGCTGTCGATATGGCGTGTTTTTATCACCATTTCGTAGTCATCAGTATTAATATCTTCGTTAAGCCACTGCTCGGGGGCTTCATGCCATGCGGTTTGAAAGGTATAACTGCAACCCTCCAGTTCAGCGCTAATCAGTGGCTCCAACTGTGCCCTTAATGATGCAAGGCATTTATCTTGCAGCGCAAGTAGTTGTTCTGGCGACAGAGAAAATAAAATATTGCCGGTTTCTTCAAAGCTAAATGCAACAATATCAATATGTTTATTCCCTTGCAGCGCTTTTTGTTTAGCATGCTGCAATGACGTTTTTGCAAATTCAACCGAATCAATCAGTACAAGAAGCTTTTTTTTGTCCATTATTTTTACTCTGTTGTATGGCGTGAATCATCAATTGGACATTGACCAATGGTTGAAATCTCACCAGAATTTGACTCCTGTTCCAGTTTTACCTTAAAGCCCCATAGTCTGTAAAGGTGTTTTAATACCTCCCCATGGGAGTTAGCCAGTGGAACGGCATTATGAGGTACATATCGTAGGGTTAAAGAGCGGTCGCCGCGTAAGTCAACATCGTAAACTTGTATGTTAGGCTCATGATTACTAAGGTTATATTGTGCAGAAAGTGCTTCTCTAACCGCTTTGTAGCCATTATCGTCGTGAATAGCGCCTATTTCTAAATGTGGGTTACTAGCATGGTCGACTATGGTGAATAATTTAAAATCCCGAA
Source organism: Pseudoalteromonas sp. TB41 (assembly GCF_000497975.1). Classification (NCBI taxonomy): domain Bacteria; kingdom Pseudomonadati; phylum Pseudomonadota; class Gammaproteobacteria; order Alteromonadales; family Pseudoalteromonadaceae; genus Pseudoalteromonas; species Pseudoalteromonas sp. TB41. The sequence continues at coordinate 65,708 of NZ_AUTH01000110.1, forward strand.
TCAGCTTAGGGGATAAAAATTGGCTAATAAAACTCTCATCTTTGAAATTTTGCATTGCAAAGTGCAGTGTCTCGAGCCAGTCACTGCCCGCATGCTCAGGGAACCAGCGTTTATCTTCTTCTGTTGGGTTTTCACAAATACGACGTATATCAACCATCATATTAAAGCCCAGTGCATAGGGGTTAATACCTGAGTAATAATCGCTATTATATGGAGGTTGGTACACAACATTAGTATGGCTTTGTAAAAACTCCAACATAAATGAGTCGGTTAGTTTTCCCTCATCATATAAATGGTTCAAAATAGTATAGTGCCAAAAAGTGGCCCAACCTTCATTCATTACTTGGGTTTGTTTTTGTGGATAAAAGTATTGTGATATTTTTCGCACTATCCTGACGATTTCTCGCTGCCATGACTCGAGTAAAGGGGCATTTTTTTCAATAAAGTACAGAATATTTTCCTGCGGCTCCTGCGGGAAGTGGCGTTCGTGTTTTTTTGACTCTTGCTGTTGAGAAGGAATGGTACGCCATAATTCGTTAACTTGTGATTGCAAATACTCAGCCCGTTCTTGCTGACGCTTTTGCTCTTCAAATAAAGAAATTCGTTGTGGACGTTTGTACCTATCAACACCGTAACTCATTAATGCATGACATGAGTCGAGTATGCTTTCTACTTCGGAAATACCGTACTTTTCTTCACAGCGGCTAATATAGTTTTTAGCAAACAATAAATAATCAATAATTGAGCCTGCATCAGTCCATGTTTTAAATAAATAATTCCCTTTAAAAAATGAGTTATGCCCATAGCAAGCATGTGCCATAACCAGTGCCTGCATCGGAAGGGTGTTTTCTTCCATTAGGTAAGCAATACAAGGGTTGGAATTAATCACAATTTCATACGCAAGTCCCATTTGGCCGCGTTTATAATTTTGCTCCGTTTGAATAAATTTTTTACCATACGACCAGTGAGTGTAGCCAATGGGCATGCCTACACTTGAGTAGGCATCCATCATTTGTTCTGCGGTGATCACTTCAATTTGATTAGGGTAGGTGTCTAGCTTATAGTGCTCAGCCACACGGGCTATTTCGTCTTGGTATTGTTGCAATAGTTCAAAGGTCCAATCGGGCCCATCACTTATTCGATTATCGTTCATAATGCTACCTCGCTTTGGCTATGCAGCCCCTTGCTGTTGACGACCTTTTTTAAATAGCTCCCTAAATATAGGGTAAATATCTTCAACACCTTGAATATGTTGGATGGCAAAATTACTGTTCGTTTGGCTAATACTTTGATACTCGCGCCATAAACTTTGATGAGCACGTGTGGTAATTTCTATATAGGCAAAATAGCGAACAGCTTTAAGTATTTTATTACGTAAAATGTGCCCACATTGGGGCGTATCATCGGCCCAATTATCGCCATCAGAAGCTTGTGCCGCGTATATATTCCACTCATCAGCGTTATAGCGCTCAGCTATTATTTCATTCATCAGTTTTAGTGCACTTGAAACAATGGTACCGCCTGTTTCTTGTGAATAAAAAAATTCTTGCTCATCAACTTCTTTAGCCTGGGTATGATGGCGAATATAAACAACGTCGATGTCTTTGTAGCTGCGAGTTAAAAACTGATAAAGCAAAATGTAAAAGCGTTTTGCCATGTCTTTTGTTGCTTGATCCATCGAACCTGACACATCCATAATACAAAACATCACCGCTTTACTGGTTGGGTGTGGTTGCTTGTCGTAGTTACGAAAACGTAAGTCGTAATTATCGATAAAGGGCACGGTTTTTATTTGCTGTTTGAGTGTGTCGATTTCTTTTTGTAATAAGGCCACAGCGGCTTTATCACAGTGTGGTTGTTCAAGCAGCAGTGCTAGTTGTCCCTCAAGCTCACTAAGGCGGCGTTTTTTACCTGCGGTCATCGCAATACGACGAGCTAGAGAACCTTGTAATGAGCGCACTACATCAATATTACTGGGCATACCATCGCTGCAAAACCCAGCGCGATGGGTTTTCATTTGTACTAGTTTATCAAGCTGATTTTCTTGCAAGTTAGGGAGTTCTAAATCCTCAAATAACAAATCAAGGTATTCATCTTTAGAGATAGAAAAAACAAATTCATCTTGGCCTTCGCCAGAGTCACTTGCTTCACCTTCGCCTGCGCCACCGCCTTTGCCTCCTTTAGGGCGTTCTATTTTGTCGCCAGTAGAGAACTGATCGTTCCCAGGGTGTATTTGCTCTCTATTACCGCCTCTACCTTGATGAAAAGTAGGTTCGCTAATATCACGCTGCGGAATAGAGATACTCTCTCCAGAGCTTGAATCAGTGACACTGCGTTTATTGATCGCATCAGACACCGCTTCTTTGATCTGCTTTTTATAACGCCTAATAAAACGCTGGCGGTTAACTGTGCTTTTGTTTTTGCCATTTAAACGCCTGTCGATAAAATGCGCCATAATGACCTCCTAAAAACTGCAATTATGAAGGTTATTGCGATTTTCTAACCCGTAAATACCACTCAGATAGCAAGCGCACTTGTTTTTGCGTGTAGCCTTTTTCAACCATACGATTAACAAAGTCCTCATGCTTTTGCTGATCTTCAGCTGATGTTTTTGCATTAAATGAAATAACAGGGAGTAAGTCTTCCGTGTTTGAGAACATTTTTTTCTCAATAACCGTGCGTAGTTTTTCATAACTTGTCCACAGCGGATTTTTGCCATTGTTATGAGCGCGAGCACGCAGTACAAAGTTAACAATTTCATTTCTAAAATCTTTAGGGTTTGAAATACCTGCAGGCTTTTCTATTTTTTCAAGCTCAGCGTTGAGTGCATCTCGGTCAAATAATTGCCCTGTATCAGGGTCGCGGTATTCTTGATCTTGAATCCAAAAATCAGCATAAATAACGTAGCGGTCAAAAATATTTTGGCCATATTCTGAATATGACTCTAAGTACGCGGTTTGTAGCTCTTTACCTATAAACTCAACATATTGTGGAATTAAATAGCCTTTTAAAAAGCTTAAATAACGCTCTTCAACTTCGGCACTAAATTGTTCACGCTCAATTTGTTGCTCAAGCACATAAAACAAATGCACAGGGTTGGCGGCCACTTCGGTGGTGTCAAAGTTGAATACTCGCGATAAAATTTTAAACGCAAAGCGGGTTGAAAGGCCGGTCATGCCCTCATCAACACCAGCATAATCACGATACTCTTGATACGACTTCGCTTTTGGATCGGTGTCTTTAAGGGTTTCACCATCGTAAACTCGCATCTTAGAGTAAATGCTTGAGTTTTCCGGCTCTTTTAAGCGCGAAAGAGTGGTAAATTGGGCTAAAATTTTAAGTGTACCTGGCGCACAGGGGGCGTTGTAAAGCTCACTGTGTTCAATAAGCTTATCGTAAATTTTAATTTCTTCGGTCACTCGTAAGCAATAAGGGACCTTAACAATATAAACACGGTCTAAAAAGGCTTCGTTGTTTTTATTGTTTTTAAAGGTTTGCCATTCTGATTCATTAGAGTGGGCGAGTATCATGCCGTTAAATGGCAGGGCGCTTATGCCTTCTGTGCCGTTATAGTTACCTTCTTGGGTCGCTGTTAAAAGCGGATGTAACACTTTTATGGGGGCTTTAAACATTTCCACAAATTCCATTAAGCCTTGGTTGGCTAAACATAATGCGCCTGAATAGGCATAAGCATCAGGATCATTTTGTGCAAAGTGTTCAAGTTGGCGAATATCTACCTTACCAACAAGAGCAGAAATATCTTGATTGTTTTCATCTCCGGGCTCTGTTTTAGCAATCGCAACTTGATTTAAAATTGATGGGAAGCGTTTCACCACTCTAAATTGACTAATATCACCATTAAATTCTTGTAAACGTTTTGCGGCCCATGGCGACATTACCGTTTTGAGGTAACGAGACTTAATTCCATATTCTTTTTCGAGTAGGCTGGCATCTTCAACGGGATCAAATAATGACAGCGGATGGTCATTAACTGGTGAGCCTTTAATGGAGTAGATAGGTACTTGTTGCATTAAATACTTTAATTTTTCGGCAATTGATGACTTACCACCACCCACAGGGCCGAGTAAATAAAGCACTTGTTTACACTCTTCTAATCCTTGCGCGGCGTGTTTTAGATAAGACACAATTTGCTCAATGGCGTCTTCCATACCATAAAAGTCAGCAAATGCTGGGTAACGTGCAACAACACGGTTCGAAAATAAGCGACTTAAACGAGTATCGGTAGCGGTATCTAACATTTTAGGCTCGCCAATGGCCATCAGTAACCTTTCAGGTGCACTGGCATAAGCAGACTTATCGGTTTTACAAATTTCGAGGAATTCAGCAACACTGTACTCTTCTTCTTGTGTTGATTCATAACGTGCTTGGTAGTGATCAAAAATAGTCATAATGACCTCCGAAACCTACTTTGAAGATGTATTCACTATCTAAAGTCTAGTCACGAATTTCATTTTTTGTGCAATAAAATTAAAAATTTATATGAAAAATGATCAAGATGCGCTTTTATAAAACAACCTACGTATAAACGCAATTAATGCAAATTGTAGGCATAAAAAAAGACGCCTAAGCGTCTTTTTAAAACTAGTATTAAACTAATTATGCGAAGTTAGCGTTCGCGAATTCCCAGTTAACGAGTGACCAGAAACCTTTAAGGTAATCTGGACGCACGTTACGGTAATCAATGTAGTATGCGTGTTCCCATAAATCCACTGTTAGTATTGGAGTAACACCTGCATCTGTTAGTGGTGTAGCAGCGTTAGATGTATTAACGATGTCTAGTGAACCATCAGCCAGTTTAACTAACCACGTCCAGCTTGAACCAAAGTTATTTACTGCTTTGTCGTTTAACGCGTCTTTAAATGCGTCAAATGAGCCCCATTTAGCGTTAATTGCATCAGCAATTGCACCTGTTGGAGCGCCACCGCCATTTGGAGATAGGCTGTTCCAGTAGAAAGTATGGTTCCAGATTTGAGCAGCGTTGTTAAATACACCGCCTTCTGAAGAACATACGATCTCTTCTAGTGATTTACCTTCAAACTCAGTGCCTGGGATTAAACCGTTAAGTTTAGTCACATAAGTGTTGTGGTGTTTACCATGGTGAAACTCTAGCGTTTCTTGTGAAATATGTGGCTCAAGTGCATCAATTGCATACGGTAGTGACGGTAGTTCAAATGCCATTTTTTATCTCCATCTTCTTTTGGTTGATAGTCTATTTAGTAATACGTAATGCCTGCGCAAACAGGGCACTTATCTATACCAAACAGGAATATAGTGTTACTATAATTGTTGAGTATTTTACTCAAGTTTTAGCAAACAGCAATGCTCTTGCTAAAGCTATTTAAGATTGAGGCTTTAATTGCCTATGTTAATCTATATATCTGAGGCCACAGTGAAACTTTTTCAAGGCCTAATGTGTTCGCTATCGTCATTTTGAGGTTGTAAATGGAAACCATCGATAAAATTAAACAGCAAATTGCTGAAAACCCAATCATCTTATACATGAAAGGATCACCAAAACTGCCTAATTGTGGTTTTTCTTCACAAGCATCACAAGCATTAATGTCGTGCGGTGAACCGTTTGCATATGTGGATATTTTACTTAATCCAGACATTCGTGCAGAGCTTCCTGCTTACGCTAACTGGCCTACCTTCCCGCAACTTTGGGTTGAAGGCGAGTTAATTGGTGGCTGTGACATTATCATTGAAATGTTTCAACGTGGTGAATTACAACCACTGATTGCTGAAACAGCTGCAAAGCATAAACCTGCAGACGCTGAATAAGCGTTTAGGTAAAAAAAGCTGCAATTTGCAGCTTTTTTTATGTCTAGCGTAAGCTTAAATAGCACTGAACCTGCCGATTTCACAATGGTATAGGCTGATTTTCCTATGATGGGGATTTAATTCTCAGCCGATCCAATAACCTGTCGATATAATACCCACCTCAAACAATTTGCTGCCATTAAAAGCTGTAAAAGTAACGAACAGTATTAGGGTCTGTTGACCTTTCAAGGTTAAATTTGCAGCAGTCTGTTTGGTATTTAGGCAAGGCAGAGCCTATGTGGTGTGGTATTCCTCATAAATAGGCGATAACGCAGCATCAATAACAAACAGGCGCTGAACTTCGGGTTCTGCCTAGGGACGATTTACTCTTTGTTGCTCGGTTTTTACTTAGTCCACTAGGTTACAAACCTCGCGCCGAGATTAAACCGCCCCTAGTTTGAACAAATTGTAATCCGCAAAGGTCAACAGACCCTAAGCTTTTCTTATCGTTTTTGCTTAATTAACTTAATTATTTTGTGCACAGGCATCTTTTTTCATCACCGTTCCTTGGCGTTAATACTTATTCAAAGTAAGCCATATGCGCAGGCCATAGTTGATAAAATTAAAAATAATTCACTCGTAAACAGTGCTAGCTTACTCAAAAGTGAGCCTATTTTTACGCAGTCAAGTGAGATGTTAACTTTTAGTATGTTGATTTTAAAGTGCTTTATATTTAATGACTGTGTTCATAGCAGTCACTGTTTTTGCTTAGGTGGCCAAACAAAGTTTACCTATAGGTAAGGTAGATAAAACGTCAGTAGATGCATAATATGAAAGCAAATACTGGTAACTATTAAATAATATATGCATTAATTTAAACCACTGTAAAAAACTATTAATTAATTTGCTTGTAAAAGGTAAATATCAGCAAGTTAATAAAGAATAAAATACGGCTATGAATAATTATTCATTATTTGCATGGTTTACGTTTACGTAAACTGACTATTGAGGGGGGGGTTATTTACAAGTTCTTAAAAATAACACCGGTGTCATTAAAGTTTTCGATCCAATATCTACTCAAATGTTAATATTTAGCATTATTTTATGATTTTTAATGAAGTTGAAATATATTCAATATAATGAATATGTATTCAGAAAGATATTGACTCAGGTTAGGAATAACGCTAATTTTGATCGTCTGTTAGCAAATCGTCGAGCCGTTCATCCACGTTAACAGTGCAGCAAGGGGAGGGGTCCATGTTATATGACTCAAAACTAGAAAAAGATAATTGTGGCTTTGGCTTAATAGCCCAAGTTAATAACCAAGCGAGTCACCGACTCATCCGTACGGCGATCACCGGTTTAGATCGCATGCAGCACCGCGGCGGTATATCTGCTGATGGTAAAACGGGTGATGGTTGTGGCTTGTTACTTCAAAAACCAGACAGCTTCTTTCGTGCTATTGCTGCTGAAAATAATTGGCATTTAGGTAAAAATTACGCCGTTGGGATGATTTTCCTCAATGCTGATCCGGTATTAGCACAAGCAGCTAAAGATGTTTTAAGCGAAGAACTAGAAAAAGAAACGCTTAATATTTTAGGTTGGCGTGTTGTCCCTACCGATCCATCAATGTTAGGACCTATAGCCCTAAAGCAATTGCCTGGGTTTGAACAAATTTTTATTAGTGCGCCAGAAGGGTGGCGTTCTAAAGATTTAGAGCGACGTTTATATGTTGCACGTCGTCGTGCAGAAAAGCGCTTGATGGATGATGAATCATTTTATATTGCGAGCTTATCTGGGCTAGTCACCATCTATAAAGGCTTAATGATGCCTGCTGACTTGCCAAATTTTTATCTCGATCTTGCTGATATTCGCATGACCAGTGCTATTTGTGTTTTTCATCAACGCTTCTCTACAAACACACAGCCTCGCTGGCCTTTAGCGCAACCATTTCGTTATTTAGCGCACAATGGTGAAATTAATACTATTGAAGGTAACCGCCAGTGGGCCCGTGCACGCTCTTATAAATTTGCTTCGCCGCTTATTCCTGATTTACAAAGCGCAGCGCCGTTTGTTAATGAAACAGGGTCTGACTCATCTAGCCTCGATAATATGCTAGAGCTGTTTTTAGCTGGTGGTATGGATTTATTCCGTGCGATGCGCATGCTAGTGCCGCCAGCATGGCAAAAAAACCGTGCTATGGATGACGACTTACGTGCATTCTATGATTTTAATTCGATGCATATGGAACCGTGGGATGGCCCTGCAGGCATCGTTATGTCGGATGGGCGTTTTGCAGCCTGTAACCTAGACCGAAATGGTTTACGTCCAGCGCGTTATATTATTACTCAAGATGGCTTTATTACTTTAGCCTCTGAAGTGGGTATATGGGATTACACCGCTGACGAAGTGGTCGAAAAAGGACGTGTTGGCCCGGGCGAACTCCTCGTTATTGATACTAAATTGGGTAAAATTTGGCATTCAGATGAAATTGACCAAGATTTAAAATCACGCCACCCTTATAAGTCGTGGTTAGAAGAAAACGTTAAACGATTAACGCCTTTTGAAGCACTTACCGAGCAAGATGCGGGCAATCGCTCATTTGATGATGAAACCCTTGTCAAATACCAAAAGATGTTTGGCTATACTAACGAAGAGCTAGACAGCGTCATTCGTGTCATGGGTGAAAATGGGCAAGAAGCCACTGGCTCAATGGGTGACGATACGCCGTTTGCCGTACTGAGTGAAGGGCACCGTTCACTTTATGATTATTTCCGTCAAAAGTTTGCTCAGGTTACTAATCCGCCAATTGATCCGTTACGTGAAAACCATGTAATGTCGCTTGCAACGTGTATTGGCAGTGAGCAAAACGTATTTAATGAAACAACAGGGCACGCTAAACGCCTGCAATTTGATACGCCTATTTTAATGTACGCTGATATGCAGCAGCTACTTAACGCCGATGAAGCGCACTACAGCTATTGTAAGATTGATATTACTTACACCGTAGAAGAAGGCCTTGAGAATGCGGTTAAGCGCATCTGTGATGAAGCACAAGCAAAAGCCGCATCTGGCTGCATTATGCTGGTATTAACGGATCGTAACTTTGATGACAATCAATTACCTATCCCTGCTGCTATGGCGGTGGGTGCGGTACAAAAACGCTTGGTAGATAATAACTTACGCTGTGAGTCAAATATTATTATTGAAACTGGCAGCGTTCGCGATGCGCATCAATTTGCGGTACTACTTGGATTTGGTGCAACCGCAATTTACCCGTATTTAGCGTACGAGTCACTTGTGGCTATGAGCGATACCAAGGTAATTAATAAGTCATACTGTGAAGTTACACTGGCTTATCGTCAAGCAATTAATAAAGGCTTGTACAAAATCATGTCTAAAATGGGCATTAGTACCGTGGCTTCATATCGTTGTTCAATGCTGTTTGAAGCCGTTGGTCTATCGGACGCTATTGTTGAGATGTGTTTTAAAGGCGTGGCGAGTCGTATTAAAGGGGCGTGTTTTAGCGACTTTGATGACGATCAGCAAAGCTTGCATAAACTGGCGTTTAGTAAACGTAAATTATTAAGCCATGGTGGTTTATTTAAGTACGTACACGGCGGCGAGTACCATGCTTACAACCCTGATGTGATTCAAACGTTACAAAAAGCAGTACGTAGCGGCGAGTACAGTGATTACAGCGAATACGCAAAGCTAGTTAATCACCGTCCAGTCGCGACTCTGCGCGATATGTTGGCTTTAAAACTGCCAGAAAAGGGTATAAGCATTGATGAGGTAGAGCCTGCCACTGAGCTTTATAAACGGTTTGACTCAGCCGCCATGAGTATTGGTGCATTATCACCAGAGGCGCATGAAGCACTTGCAATTGCCATGAATCGTTTAGGTGGCTGCTCAAACTCTGGTGAAGGTGGCGAAGACAAACTTCGTTACGGTACAGAAAAAAATTCACGTATTAAACAAGTAGCTTCGGGTCGATTTGGTGTCACCCCACATTACTTACGTAGCGCTGATGTTATTCAAATAAAAGTGGCACAAGGCGCTAAACCTGGGGAAGGCGGACAATTACCGGGTGAAAAAGTCACTCCCTATATTGCCAAGCTTCGTTACTCGGTACCGGGTGTGACTCTTATTTCACCTCCGCCGCATCACGATATTTATTCTATCGAAGATTTAGCCCAGCTGATTTTTGACTTAAAACAAGTAAACCCGAATGCATTGATTTCAGTAAAACTGGTATCTGAACCGGGTGTTGGCACAATTGCAACCGGTGTAGCAAAAGCGTATGCCGACTTAATTACTATTTCAGGCTATGATGGTGGCACAGGTGCAAGTCCATTAACCTCAGTTAAATACGCTGGCAGCCCATGGGAGTTGGGACTTGCTGAAACACAACAAGCATTGGTAGAAAATGGCCTTCGCCATCGTATTCGCCTGCAAACAGATGGCGGTTTAAAAACCGGCCTTGATATCATCAAAGCGGCCATTTTAGGCGCCGAAAGTTTTGGCTTTGGCACAGGGCCTATGGTTGCATTAGGCTGTAAATACTTACGAATCTGTCACTTAAATAACTGTGCGACAGGTGTGGCAACACAAGACGAAACATTACGTCAAAAGCATTATCATGGTCTGCCAGAAATGGCGATGAATTACTTTAAGTTCATTGCTCAAGAAGCGCGCGAAATTATGGCAAGTTTAGGGGTTGCAAACCTAACCGATTTAATTGGTCGCTTAGACTTACTCGAAGCCATTGAAGGCAAAACAGCGAAGCAGCAAAAAATAGATTTATCAGCGGTTATCGCTCAGCCAAATAATCCAACGGGTGAAACTTTGTTTTGCAGTGCACCAAATAGCTCGCATTATTTAGGTGAGTTAAATGAGAACTTACTTGGTAAGGCACAAGAGGCAATAGATAACTCAAGCGGCATTTCATTAGTAAGTCGTATTTGTAATACCGACAGATCAGTAGGTGCCATGCTTTCTGGGTATATTGCTGATAAACACGGTAATCAAGGCATGGCCGCAGATCCGGTAGTTATTGAATTACATGGTACAGCTGGTCAGTCATTCGGTGTATGGAATGCCGGTGGCCTTGAAATGACTTTGGTTGGCGATGCTAACGATTACGTTGGTAAAGGCATGGCTGGCGGTAAGCTAGTTATTCGCCCACCATTGGGTTCGTCATTTGAAAGTCATAAAGCAACAATTATTGGCAATACCTGTTTATATGGTGCAACCGGCGGTAAATTGTTTGCAGCAGGATGTGCAGGCGAGCGTTTTGCTGTACGTAACTCAGGCGTGCAAGCTGTTGTTGAGGGCGTAGGTGATAACGGTTGTGAATACATGACCGGTGGCGTTGTGTGTGTACTTGGTAATGTAGGAGTGAACTTTGGTGCAGGTATGACCGGTGGTTTCGCTTACATTTTAGATGAACGAGGTGATTTTGAGAAACGCATTAACCCAGAGTTGGTTGAAGTGGTTACTTTAGATGACTTAAGTTCACATCAAGAGCATTTACGCGGCTTAATTGCTGATCATTTAGAGCTAACAGGCTCATGCAGAGCAGAAACTATTTTAGCTAACTTTGAACTTTATTTACCGATGTTCAAATTAGTAAAACCTAAATCAAGTGACGTAAAAAGTTTACTCGGGCACCGCGCTCGCAGTAGCGCCGAACTACGTGTTCAGGCGCAATAAGGGGGCAGTATGAGCGAAAATGTATATCAATTTATAGACGTGCAGCGTGTAGACCCACGCAAAAAACCAATCTCGTCGCGTAAAAAATCGTTCGTAGAAATTTATGAACCCTTTTCAGAAAATCAGGTTAATTCACAAGCGGATCGTTGCCTTGATTGTGGTAACCCTTATTGTGAGTGGAAATGTCCAGTACATAATTATATTCCACAATGGTTAAAACTGATCCGTACAGGGCGTATTTTAGAGGCCGCTGAGCTATCGCACCGTACTAACAGTTTGCCAGAAGTGTGTGGACGAGTATGCCCGCAAGACCGCTTATGCGAAGGCTCATGTACATTAGATGAAGAGTTTGGTGCAGTAACAATCGGTAATATTGAAAAATACATCACCGACACCGCGTTTAAAATGGGCTGGAAACCAGACATGTCCTATGTGACATGGACTGATAAAAAAGTTGCCATTATTGGCGCAGGGCCTGCGGGCCTAGGCTGTGCAGATATCTTAGTGCGTAATGGCGTAAAGCCTGTGGTATTTGACCGTCACCCTGAAATTGGTGGGCTGTTAACCTTTGGTATTCCTTCTTTTAAATTAGAAAAAGAAGTCATGCAAAAACGTCGCGAAATATTTACCGAAATGGGTGTTGAATTCAAGCTTAATGTCGAAGTAGGTAAAGACATTAGCATGGATGAAATACTTAATGAGTATGACGCTGTATTTTTGGGCGTGGGGACTTATCAGAGTATGCGAGCGGGGCTTGAGAACGAAGATGCACCGGGAGTACATGATGCCCTGCCATTTTTAATTGGTAACACTAATCGTGTTATGGGTTACGATGAGTCTAAACAAGCTTGCATTGATATGGCAAACCAAAAAGTAGTGGTACTAGGTGGTGGTGATACAGCAATGGACTGTGTGCGTACCTCTATTCGTCATAACGCGTTAAAAGTAACGTGTGCTTATCGTCGTGATGAAGAGAACATGCCTGGTTCAAAACGCGAAGTAAAAAATGCCAAAGAAGAGGGCGTCATTTTTACTTATAACGTTCAGCCTAAAGGGATTGTGCTTGATGACAAAGGTGCTGTAGCCGGTGTTAAAATGGTAAAAACTCAGCTTGGCGAGGCAGATGAAAACGGCCGCCGTCGCGCTGAGGAAGTACCGGGTTCAGAGCATATTATTGAAGCCACACAAGTGATTATGGCATTTGGTTTTAAGCCACATAAAATGGATTGGCTAGAGCAGTACGACGTAGAAATTAACCACTGGGGTGGTATTAATGCACCCGAGCAAGGTGAATTTACACATCAAACCACTAATCCTAAAATATTTGCTGGTGGCGATATTGTTCGTGGTTCAGACTTAGTGGTCACCGCTATATTTGAGGGGCGTAACGCTGCAGAAGGCATTATGGATTATTTAAAAGTGTAAATAATGCTTTTGTTAGAATGGAGTCAAAAGCAAACCTTCGGGTTTGCTTTTTTTATTTCCTCAGTTTTACAAACAAAGGTAAATATTTATGGTTCCATAGTCGGTGTTTAAGGTCTACAAAAAGGGACGTAGGTTTTGACCTAGCTATTTACAATTATAAGATTTTACAAATAAAAAAGCCCGCAATACATAGATTGTGGGCTTTTTTAAACGCGCTGTTAGTTAATCCATCGAGAAGTGATCTAGGCTCGGTTTCACTCTGGCTTGTCGGCGTTTCACACTTTTATAGCAAATAACGTTACAAACAAGCTGTAGGCCAATAACTAACCAACTTAGTGTTATTAAGCCACTAATAGCTGTGCGGCTAAAAACTAACATAACAGCAATAACAATATGTACAATTAATGCCACATTTAAAAAGCGATATAAGCTCTGCTTAAATTGTGTATGTTTAAACTTACTAAAAACAGCCAAAAGTATACTGACAATCAGTAGCAGCCAGTTAATTGCTAAGCCAAAATAAATGACCGTCGTTTGCATTAATGTATCCTCATCGTATCAAGGTAACGCACTATAAAGCGATTCACTTTATCCGTGCGCTTTTATAAGCTCTTTTGCATTTGCTTTAGCTGTTTTGCTAATGTTATCACCACCCAGTAATCGAGCAATCTCATTTACTCGACCATCTTTATTCAATGCCAGCATATGCGTAAATGTTTCACCGTCTGCAATTTCTTTGGCAACAAAAAACTGCTGATGAGCGCTACTGGCCACTTGCGGTAAATGGGTTACACAAATTACTTGCGTAGACTTACCTAGTTGGCGCAGTAGTTTACCAACAGCAGCAGCTGTTGGGCCAGAAATACCAACATCCACTTCATCAAATATAAGCGTAGGGGTCGTGACTTTTTGCGCAATAATAACCTGAATAGCCAAACTAATGCGTGATAGCTCACCACCCGAGGCTACTTTTGCTAAAGGTTGCAATGGTTGCCCTGGGTTTGTTGATACTAAAAACGAAACATTATCAAAGCCTAAGCTATTTGGAGCGCGATCGTTTTGTGCAGTCAATGCTATTTCAAATACGCCATTTTCCATAGATAGATTAGCCATGCTTTCGCTGATCAATCCATTTAATGTATTCGCATACTGGTGGCGACTTGCACTTAATTGTTCACTGGCGTTTTGATAATCCTCAAGGGCATGTTCAATTTCACCTTCAAGTTGCTCAAGACGTGAGCTGTTATTACTTATCGACTCAAGCTCTTGTGCAATAGTTTGATGAAATCCAACGAGCTCTTGGGGTTTTATATGGTGTTTTCTGGCTAAGTCCATTGCACCACTGAGTCTATTTTCTACTTCAGTTAATCGCTGAGGATCCAAGTCGGCTTGTTCAGTGTAATTACGAACTTCTCGGCTTGCTTCTTCAACTTGAACAGCGGCTTCTGATAATAATGTTGCCACACTGGCTAAGCTTTCATCATACTGTGCAAGTTCAGTAAATTGTTGGGCGCTGTGCTGTATAATGGAACACGCATTTTGTTCATCATTTTCATATAAATGCTGCAACTCGCGCTGGCAGACTTGCAATATAGTTTGGCTATTGCTGAGTTTATAATGTTCGGCTTCTATTTGCTCAAATTCATCTGCCTGCAATGCAAATTCATCAAGCTCTGCGACTTGATACTCCAATAGTTGCTTTTGTGCGGCTTGTTGCTGCTGCTGTTGTTCTAGCTGTTTAAATTCTTTTTGTAAGTCAGCAAATTGTTTATAACGCTGGCTTACAGCATTAACAAGATTATGATGGCCTGCATATGCATCGAGTAATTGTAGCTGATGCTCTGCCTTTAATAGGTGCTGGTGCGCATGTTGACCATGAATAGAAATTAAATATTGGCCTAGCTCTTTTAGTTGTGCAGCGGTAACTGGGCTGCCATTAATGTAGCTTTTACTGCGACCATTTTTACAAACAACTCGACGAAGTAAACATTCGTTGTCGTCGTTATTAAGCATGTTCTCTTCTAAAAAAGCATGAGCGAGTGGTAAATTGCTTAAATCAAATTGTGCACTTACCTCTGCTTTATCAGTACCTGGGCGCACAGCAGACGCTTCTGCTCGCTCTCCAAGACACAATGATAATGCATCAATGGCGATTGATTTACCTGCTCCCGTTTCACCGGTGATAGCGGTCATACCCGAATGCCATTCTGTGCTTAAATTACTTACGATTGCAAAATTTTTAATTTCTAAACCAATTAACATACTGTTCATCCATCCAGTGAATTAACTGTTAATTTATACAGTGTTTTGGTTTTTTGCAAATTAAATTTCTATATTTTAAGCAAGGCTGGACTCAATTAATGTTTTTTTTTCTTCATCAATAGGGAGGTTTTCATCGTTAAGGTCAATACTATCAACTGGTTGCGCTATGTCTTCAGTTTTTAACTTTAAAATTAGCGTAGGAAGGACTTCTTGATAAAAGTTTTTATTATATAAAATACCTTGAGCTGGTAACTCTGCTATGAAATATTGAGTGGTATCGGAAAAAGCTTGGCTGTTATTATTTTTATAGGTTTTTATTAGTTCTTCGTTAAGTATATTAATAAGTAAATCGCATAGCGATTCTAGCTTATTTAAATTTTCATCAGTGTGTGGCTGTACCACAAAAAAATTACTGACAACGGCTTGAATTCGAGGAAGGTGTTTAGCACTAATGACTTTTGCATCAAGTAACTCGTTAAGTTTTATTTTTAAACGTGATTGAGTACTTGCAACGCGCTCGTTAAACAGCTTTTTCTTTGCTTCAATAGTCTTTTTACGATTACTTTCAATGAGTAAGTAACTGCCAAGTAAAGTAATTAACAATAATAAAGCAAGAAATACTACATAAGTCATTGCTACAATTTCCTGATGGTGATGATTAATAATCTAGCCCGATATTTTGCTCTAAAGTTGCATGTTTGGCAATAACTGAGAGATTGTTTATCTTTTGGGGTGAAACATGCACACTCAAAGAGACTCAGCCTTGCCTACCTGTTTAGAGGCAAGGGATATGAGCATGCGCAGTAGTTTTAATCGCTTTTTACTTTGTCCACTCGATTAACTATCTCTTGCTGCGATTACATCGCCTCTCAATTAAACAACTCTCAGTCCTAAAAGCTCAACCGTTTTTAGTATAAACGGCTACCCCAGTTTAACTTCTTACGAAGCACATTATAATAAGAGTAATTTTTTGGGTGAATTAACCGTAATTTTCTATCTGCTTTGCGAATAACGACCTCATCACCGGGTAATACGGCAAGTACAACATGGCTGTCGCAACTTACCTGTAAGCTATCGGTATTTTCTAAACTAAGCTTTAAACGTACTTCGTTATCGGCATCTACCACTAAAGGGCGGCTTGATAAAGTATGCGGGAACATAGGAACCAATGACATGGCGTTGAGTTCTGGGGTTAAAATAGGGCCGCCGCCCGATAAAGAGTAGGCTGTTGAACCTGTTGGAGTCGATACAATTAATCCATCAGAGCGTTGTGAGAATACAAAATCATCGTTAATAAATGCTTCAAACTCAATCATGTGTGCTACTTTATCAGCATGAAGCACCGCTTCGTTTACTGCCGAATTAGCGCTTTTAAGTTCGTTATGACGGTACACTTCTACTTCTAATAAAAAACGTTTTTCTTCAATGTAATCGCCACTGAGTACTTGTTCTAAACTGCCTTCAAATCCTTCTGGATTTAAATCGGTTAAAAAGCCTAAATTGCCTCTGTTTACACCGATTACCGCAATATCAAAACGAGCGAGTACTCTTGCAGCGCCAAGCATATTGCCATCACCACCAACCACAATGGCTAAATCGGCGCGCGCTCCCAAATCAACGAGTTTTACGAGCTTGTCCTCAGGTACATCACTAAGTTGACCTCCCGTGCGTTTTTCAACAATCACCTCAAAGCCTAAAGCTAATAAAAACGTATGTAATCGTTGTAACGTAGCGGCTGCATTAGGATGATTTGGCTTACCAATCAAGCCAATAGTGTTAAAGGGAGAGTCCATAATAAATACACTGAAAGTTTCGGTATTGGTAGAGTAACCTAAAACAGAAGTGTTTGAAAACACAGATCTTAGGGTCTGTTGTCCTTTCAATGCGAAACAGACACTGACTGAAGGGTTTTGACTAGAGGCGATTAACTTTTTGTTTTCGGTTTTCACTTAGGCCACTAGGTTACAAAGCTCGTATCGCGATTAAATCGCCCCTAGTTTGAACAAATTTTAATCCGCAAAAATAACAGAGCTTAATAGTGACTAATTGATTTAATTAATTCACTGTAAAATTTAGATTTATTAAATTTCTTATACTTGAAATAATAATACCTAGCCCCGATATAACAGTCATGCGTAAAGATGTAGATAACATGAAATTAAATCCTCGAGACCAGCAAATTTTTGCCGCTGTTATGAGCCTGTACTGTAATGGTGATGGCTTACCTGTGCCTTCAACAAAAATTGCAAAACAAAAAGGTATGGCGGTGTGTTCTGCCACTGTTCGCAACGCGATGGCACGCCTTGAAAAAATAGGCTTATTGTATTCACCACATACATCTGCAGGACGAGTCCCCACCAATGATGGCTTTGACTATTGGTTTGATGAGTTTTTTACTTTGGGTGCTATTGCTAATTATTGGCAGCCTGAGCAGGCTGAGCTAGTCGAATTGGCACATGGCTTGAGTCAACGTTATCAAGTATGCTGTTGTGTGGGGCTACCACAAGTTAGAACTCAGCAGGTATTTAGAGTAGAAGTACTCGACTTTGACGCTAATAATTGGCTTATCTTACTTTTAGACAGAGCAGGGCAAAGCCATAATATTTGCATTAACAAGCCTGATGATCCCAGTGACGGCCAACGCTACGAGTTTGCTACTTGGCTTAACACTGTATTTAGCCAGCAAACGCTCATTGAAGGGCTATACAGAATGCAGGCCATGGCAAATACGGCACCGCGTAATTGTCATGACTCTTTAACTCAATGGACGCGTGAGTTAAGCCAAAAATTAGGCTCAGATAACAGTATTGTGGTGGGCGAAAACTACCTTTATAAAAAAATAGATTGTGAGCAAAGTCTTAATATTGGTGTTTCATTTTTAAATTTTGTGGAAGATAAGCTCGCATTTAAAAACGGGGTCTCTATACTCAGTGCTGAAAATTTACCTTTTAGTACTTGTGATGATCTCATTGTGATCACTGTGCCGTACTTTCAAAATCAGGAATATCAAAGTCGTTTTTGTGTTATTTGTCCGAAATCAGCGCAATTAGAGAAAATAATCCAAGAATTTAAATTATTAGAGCCATCGGGCTCTTGAATCTTTTTATTCAATCCCCATAATTACCGCAGTTGTAAAGAATTGGAGCGTATATTTTATGTCTGAGCAGACACAAAACCCAGAGCAAGAAGTAGAATTGAACGAAGAAGTGGCGCAAATGGAAGCCGACGTTGAGGCTGCAGTAGAAGCAGCAGAACAACACGCCGAGCAAGAGCAAAGCCCTGAAGCAGAAATTGCAATGTTATATGCTGAGTTAGAAGCGGCAAAACAAACTATTGCAGATCAGAAAGATAGCGTCGTTCGCGCTGCTGCTGACGTTGACAATATGCGTCGTCGTGCTGCACAAGATGTTGAGAAAGCGCACAAATTTGCACTTGAAAAATTTGCTAACGAATTACTTCCTGTTATAGATAACTTAGAGCGTGCTATTGAGTTCTCTGATAAAGAAAATGAAACGCTTAAGCCTTTGTTAGAAGGTATTGATATGACAGTAAAAAGCTTTAACGATGCAGTGGCTAAATTTGGCGTTGAAATTGTAAACCCACAAGGTGAGCAGTTTAACCCAGATTTTCATCAAGCAATGTCGATTCAGCCAAGTAATGATGTGACGCCTAATACTGTGTTAGCAGTAATGCAAAAAGGTTACACATTAAACGGTCGTTTATTACGTCCTGCAATGGTTATGGTATCTAAAGCAGCTGATGCTTAATTAAGTATACAATTAAAAAATGCCTCATTATGAGGCATTTTTTTTGTCTTTAAAATAATGAACTAACTGCACTAGGATAGTGAGTACAACTGCGCTGAACATTAAACTTGAAAATGGAACTGCACTTTGTGCATGCATTACCGCTAATATAGGGCCTACTAATGCGCCACTACCAAAACGTAAGGTGCCAATAACCGCCGTTGCAGTCCCTGTATTTTGCTCAAATTTCATCAAAATCAATGAATCTGCGTTACTTGCTATTATACCTAGGCTCATCATCAACGGAGCAATAGCCGCAACAATAAAGTAAAGTGACAAGTTTAATACGCTAAAGCTAAGTAATGCTGCGCCAGAGATAAAGCCACACATTAAGCCATAATAAAGCATTTTGCGTGAGCCAATACGTGGCACTACGCGAGTATTTAAAAAATTACCAAACATCAACGCCATTACATTAAAAGCGAATAACAGGCCAAACAATTGTTCTGATACTTTAAATAGGTCGAGGTAAATATAAGGGACGGACGTTAAAAAGCAAAAAAAGCCAAACGACACAAACATCGAGCTTAAAATATCGGCGCGGGCGTGCGTATTACTTAATACCACTTTATAACTTGAGAAGAATAATGCTAATCCTTTTCGCTCATTTTTAAATATTGGAATATCGATTAAGTAACGTTGCACAAAAAGTAAAATAACAAAGCTATAGGTCGCTAAAACAATAAAAATAGTCGACCATACCGAAAAGCCTAAAATGACCGAGCCGATAGAGGGGGCAAGTAACGGTGCTATCATCATAATCATAGACACGTAAGACATACCTTTAGCAGTATTTTTTTGATATATATGCCTAATGATCCCAGGGACGACAACCGTAGCGGCCGCGCCTGTAAATGCCTGTACAGCTCTTAACAGCCAAAAAGTATGCACTTCAGTGGTAAATGCTAACGCCAGTGAACTTAAGCCAAATAAACTGAGACCTATCCGTGCCAGTTTACGCCTGCCAATTTGATCGGCTATGGGGCCAAAAAATAACATGCCCAATGCATAACCCGCTAAGTATATACTCAACGATATTTGAACATTTGGCATGCTGGTATTGAGATCATTGGCAATCACCAGCATCGCCGGTAAATACATATCAATGGCTAAAGGCGTGATCGCGACAATACTGGCTAATAAAGGCAATAAAATACGGGTATTAAAAGAAGAAGCCGAAGCGCTCATTTAAAAACTCAAAACAACGAATATAGGCCCAGCATTATAGCAGGGCAATAGCCTTGGATAAACTTAGTTTGCCTGCTAACTTAATTGTTTAATTGCAAAAAGCAAAGATTTTAAACTAACACCGCGTTTGCTATTCTATACTTAGTAACAAACTTTTTTAGGGTAACACAATGAAAAAATTGGTTTTGGTAGTTCTAGCCAGTGCAGTATTAGCAGGTTGTAAAACATCACCAACTGGGCGAACGCAAATTGCGCTTTACTCAGATCAACAAATGACTCAAATGGGTACTGCCAGTTTTGCAGAGATGAAAAAAACGCAGCCGATAAATAAAGATCCAAAAGTAAACAGTTACGTCAATTGCATTGCTGAAAAAGTAGTGGCCGTGCTTCCTACAGAATATGCATCTCAAAATTGGGAAGTGGTGGTATTTGAAGATGAATCTGCAAACGCCTTTGCATTGCCTGGCGGTTATATTGGTGTACATACGGGGCTCTTAAAAATAGCCACAAATCAAGATCAGGTTGCCACTGTTTTAGGTCATGAAGTTGGACACGTGATTGCTGAGCATTCAAATGAACGGGTCTCACAAAGTTCTATTTTACAAACGGGTATGCAGCTGGGCAATGCGGCGCTTGAAATGGGTAACGTGCAATACCGTAATGAAATTATGCAAGGCCTTGGTTTAGGCGCTCAATATGGTGTGGTTTTACCCTTTAGTCGCTCACATGAGTCAGAGGCAGATACAATTGGTTTAGATCTTATGGCGCAAGCAGGGTTTAATCCCAAAGAGTCTGTAACACTTTGGCAAAATATGAGCCAAGCGGGCAGTGGGGCTACGCCAGAGTTTTTATCAACTCACCCAGCACCAACGAGCCGTATTGCAAATTTACAATCGCAAATGAGTAAAGCGCTTAGCGAGCAAAAAACAGCTAAAGCACAAGGTAAAAATCCGCAGTGTAAGTTGTGATCAGCCATAAAAAAACCTGTCTAATGACAGGTTTTATTTTTTATAATTAAAACATTCAATTATATATTAGAAAGTCCACTCTAAATGAACTTGCGGTACTGATTCACTAACATCAGTACCAAATTTATTGTGCCAGTATTGCCATTCCATACCTAACAGTAAGGTATTTTCTTTCATTTCTAGCGCATGTCCCATATCCCATACAATAATAGGTTGGGCTAAAAACCAAGCACGCACATCGTTACCAAACTCATCTTTTCGTTCAGCAATGTACTCTGCATGTCCTTTTACGTTAAACTTTTGCGAGCCAATCATGAACGGGTAATCAAAGGCTACATCAAACATCCAGCTGTTAGTTTCAATGGGTGCACCGCCTTTTGCAACGCCTTCGCTATCATCAATGTATGCACTGATAAGGGTTGAAAAGAAATTAAAACCAGGCACATCCCAGCTTAATTTTACGCCTGGTAAATATTTAACTACTTTGGCATCGCCTGCAGCATTAATACCCATGGTTAGGCCAACATCAACAAGCGCCCCTGACGCTACTTTTTCGTCCATTACTGCAGATAAACTAAGGGTAGAGTAACCTTCAAAGTAAAAGTCTTGATCTTGAAAGCCATCATCGTTGCTGTCGGTACTGTAATCAATAAAGAAAAAGTTATCGCCATAATCATGCCCAGAAGCATGCTCAATTGAGTACACCGTGGTATTAGATTTTTGTTCAGTAAATGGGTTTTTGTGGTTGCCGTTATTAATATGAAGCGCCGTATTGCTCCAATTAGCAGCGGTAGCTGTTGAACTTAAGGCACACGCACTTAGTGCAACGAGAGGAAGTAAGTTTTTAATTTTCATAACCATATTTTATGTGACACGCTGAATATCACATTATAGCAAACACGGTTAATTTGTTAATTATTTATTGTGATAAACAGTGCATTAGCACGCAGCTAATACACTGTAAAAAGGGAGATTATGCTTTATTGCGGCGCAAACAAATAACAGCAATAGCAGTAAAGGCTAAAATAAAGCAGTAGTAAGATGAGGTTGAAACATCCCACGGGCTAATTTTAAATGTAGCACCGAGTAATAATGCTTGCGCGCCATAAGGCAAAGACCCTTGGGTTACACAGGCAAAAATATCTAATAAACTGGCAGAGCGTTTACCACTAATTTCGCCATCATCAGCCAGTTTTTTAGCAATAGGGCCTGTCACAATAATAGACACGGTATTATTGGCAATACACATATTACTGGTGACAACTAATGCCGCGATCCCTAACTGATCGGCTACTTTACGGTGCCATTTGGCAATGACTTTAGTAATAGCTTGAATTTTTTGAGCGATATAGTCGAGGCCGCCATTAATACGAATAAACTCAGAGAGGCCACCAATAAACATAGACAGTAAAAATATTTCCTGCATTTCACTAAAGCCTTTGTAAATATCTTTTACAAAGCTTGCACCTTCATAGCTGCCGGTAAAGCCCATTAATGCGGCAAACACAATACCGCTTAACAGCACTACAAACACATTAAAGCCCATTACCGCCAGGACTAAAATAAAGGCATACGGAAGTACTAATAAAATATCGTAGTCTTTGGTATCAACTACTTGTGCTGCAGGCGTTAAAAATAATAGCAATGCAATAGTGAGTATGGCGGCCGGAACAGCAATTTTAAGGTTTTCTTTAAACTTATCTTTCATTTCACAGCCTTGCGTGCGGGTAGCAGCAATCGTGGTGTCAGAAATTATTGATAAGTTATCACCAAACATAGCACCAGATACAATGGTACCGGCCATTAAAGCAGGATCAATTCCTGTTTTAATAGATACTGCATAGGCAATTGGGCCAATAGCACCAATAGTTCCCATTGAAGTGCCCATAGCAGTAGAAATAACCGCCGCTATTAAAAATAAACCAGGTAGTAGTAACGAAGGGGGAATAAGTGAAAGTCCGGCATTAACAACCGCATCCACACCGCCGGTAGCACCAGCAACCGCCGAAAAAGCACCCGCTAGTAAGTAAATAAGACACATGGTAATAATATTGTTATTACCTACGCCCTTTATAAAGGTTTCTACGCTTTGGTTGATGCTGGTTTTATTTAAAATAAAGGCTAAAACAATCGCGGGTAAAATAGCGACTGGTGCTGGGAGTTGATAAAACGCGTAATCAACCCCTTGAGATTGTAAATATAAGCCTGAGCCTAAAAAAATAGCAACAAAGGTGAGTAGGGGAAGCAAAGAAAATCTTGCTTTATTTTTATCAAATGATGGCTGCATCATAATCCTCGTTAATTATTCATAGCAATCGAAGTCGATTGATATATTAAACAGCCAAAGCATCCCTCTTTTAGCTGAATTTAGTTGTTTGTTTTACTATCTAACCAGATAAGTAACCCAACAGCGCCCGCAAGCCAAAGACCAAATCGGCGCAAAAAAAGAAGTTTAAATGTATAGATGGCTAAATGCAAAGACTATCTGTTATTATTATGAGGGTCTGTTGATCTTTCAAGGTTAAATTTGCAGCAGTCTGTTTGGTATTTAGGCAAGGCAGAGCCTATGTGGTGTAGTTGTTCCCCATAAATAGGCGGTAACGCAGCATCAATGCCAAACAGGCGCTGCCCGAAGGGTTCTGCCTAGGGGCGATTTACTCTTTGTTGCTCGGTTTTTACTTAGCCCACTAGGTTACAAACCTCGCGCCACGATTAAACCGCTCCTAGTTTGAACAAATTTTAATCCGCAAAGGTCAACAGACCCTAAAATAATCGAAGCTTTTTTATAAGCTTTCCTGACTATTACATGAGTTTTAGATAAAATCTAGCTAACTAAAAAATACATAGGTTGTAAAAAGATGAATCGAGTAGGTGTGTTTGGTGCGAATGGCCGTATGGGACTGGCACTTGTAGAAGCAGCAACAATCAATAAAAATTCACAATTAGCGGCGGCCTATGTGCGCAGTCAGTCACCGTTATTAGACCTGCCCGTTAATCAGCTTAATAGCGCAGCGGCAAAAGAGATTAAGTTTAGCAGTGAACAGCAGGTTGAAAATGTAGATGTGCTTATAGACTTTACTTTGCCTGAAGGCATGAGAAATCATTTAAAAACAGCCGTTGAGCAAAAAACACCTATGGTAATTGGCACCACCGGCTTAACTCATGACGATATGGCGCTATTAACGGATGCAGCTAAACATATTCCGATTGTATTTGCGCGTAATTATAGCGTGGGCGTAAATTTACTGCTTAACTTAGTGCAAACGGCAGCAACAAAACTAGGCGATGATTTAGATATAGAAATTTTTGAAGCACATCATCGTCATAAAATTGATGCGCCATCGGGCACTGCACTTGCCATTGGCGAGTCGATTGCTCAGGCAAAAGGGTGGGATCATGATGAGGTTGCCGTTTATGATCGCAACAACATAGAGCAGGCCAAATCACAAAATGAAATTGGTTATTCGGTGCTAAGGGGCGGTGATATAGTAGGTGAACACACGGCCTACTTCGCTACAATGGGCGAAAGACTTGAATTAACCCATAAAGCAAGTTCGCGAATGACCTTCGCGCTAGGTGCTATAAGAGCTGCGCAGTGGTTGAAAAATAAACCTGCAGGACTTTATGACATGCAAGATGTGCTAGATTTAAAGTAGTTAAGTTCCTTTTTTAACGCTTTGGGGTGGTTTTTTGCTATAACCACTTATTTATTGCAATTTACTAATTAGCGTTAGACCTAAAAGCCAACTTCATGTAGAATGCAGCCAATTTGCCAAAAATTACTAAATGCGTGTTTCCAATTATACTCATATGGTTAGCAAAACCGGGGTTTGTGTGGGAATGAAAAGAGTTTTAGGCAAGAAAAATGAATGAAGGTTTAGTGGTTTACATCGGCATCATTTAAGACTGCGTAAAACAATTTAAGCTCACAGAAATCAGGTTTTGACCAATTATCTGAGTATTGGCGGGGTGTTAAGCAATTTGCTTACTCCCGTTTTTTACTGTTAGGAGGTTTAACTTGACTAAATCCGCTCTGTTAGTCCTAGAAGACGGCACAGTGTTTCGCGGTACTGCAATCGGCGCTGACGGCATGTCAGTCGGTGAAGTAGTATTCAATACGTCTATGACTGGTTATCAAGAAATTTTGACTGATCCATCGTACGCGGAACAAATCGTAACTTTGACGTACCCACATATCGGTAATACGGGTACCAACAGCGAAGACGAAGAAGCGAGTCACATTTGGGCTAAAGGCCTAGTGATCCGTGATTTGCCACTGCTAGCGAGTAATTTTCGTAACGAGCAATCGTTAGATGATTACTTAAAAGAACGTAATATTTTAGGTATTGCGGACATCGACACCAGAAAACTAACCCGTATTTTGCGTGATAAAGGCGCACAAAATGGCTGTATCGTTGCCGGTGACGAACTAGACGAGAAAAAAGCGCTTGAAGCTGCGCAAGCCTTCCCAGGCTTAAAAGGCATGGATTTAGCAAAAGTTGTCTCAACCAAGGAAAATTTTGAGTGGCGCGAATCAAGCTGGACATTAGGCGAAGGGTTTAAAACCTTACACGCTGATGATGAAAAGTTTCATGTTGTTGCCTACGACTTCGGTGTTAAACGTAATATTTTACGTATGCTTGTAGATCGTGGTTGTAAACTAACGGTTGTACCCGCACAAACCTCTGCCGCTGACGTACTAGCATTAAACCCTGATGGTATTTTCTTATCAAATGGCCCTGGCGATCCTGAGCCATGTACTTATGCCATTGATGCAATTAAAACCTTTTTAGAAACCGATACGCCAATTTTTGGTATTTGTTTAGGGCATCAACTATTAGCGCTTGCCTCAGGTGCTAAAACAGTAAAAATGAAGTTTGGCCACCATGGTGGTAACCACCCAGTTAAAGATCTTGAGCGCGATGTCGTAATGATCACCGCACAAAACCATGGTTTTGCTGCAGATGAAGCCACATTACCAGATAACCTACGTGCAACGCATAAATCGTTATTTGACGGCACATTGCAAGGTATTCACCGTACAGATAAACCAGCATTTAGCTTCCAAGGTCACCCAGAAGCGAGTCCTGGTCCGCACGATGCAGCCCCATTATTTGACCACTTCATCGATTTGATGCAAGCGCGTAACCACTAATTTAACCGGAGTAATAATGCCAAAACGTACCGACATAAAAAGCATTCTTATCTTAGGCGCAGGCCCAATTGTAATTGGTCAAGCTTGTGAATTTGACTACTCTGGTGCTCAAGCGTGTAAAGCACTAAGAGAAGAAGGCTATCGAGTTATATTAGTTAACTCAAACCCAGCAACTATCATGACTGACCCAGAAATGGCCGATGCAACATACATCGAACCAATTCACTGGGAAGTGGTAGAAAAAATCATTGAAAAAGAAAAGCCAGATGCTGTCCTGCCTACAATGGGTGGCCAAACAGCATTAAACTGTGCGCTTGATTTAGACAAGCATGGTGTATTGGCTAAGCATGGCGTTGAGCTTATTGGCGCAACAGCCGATGCAATCGATAAAGCAGAAAACCGTGAGCGCTTTGATGTTGCTATGCGTAACATCGGCCTAGAATGTCCACGTGCTGAAATTGCCCATTCAATGGATGAAGCGCGCGATACCATGACCCGTATCGGCTTACCGTGTATTATTCGTCCTTCTTTCACAATGGGCGGCACCGGCGGCGGTGTGGCTTACAACATGGAAGAGTTTGAAGAAATCTGTGAGCGCGGTTTAGACCTTTCACCAACCAGCGAGTTATTAATAGATGAGTCGTTAATTGGTTGGAAAGAATACGAAATGGAAGTTGTTCGTGACAAAAAAGACAACTGTATTATCGTCTGTTCTATTGAAAACTTTGACCCAATGGGTGTGCACACAGGTGACTCAATCACTGTGGCTCCAGCACAAACATTAACCGACAAAGAATACCAAATCATGCGTAATGCCTCTATGGCCGTATTGCGTGAAATTGGTGTTGAAACCGGCGGTTCAAACGTACAATTTGGTGTAAATCCCGTTGATGGCCGTATGGTTATCATTGAAATGAACCCACG
Organism: Pseudoalteromonas sp. TB41; assembly: GCF_000497975.1. Classification (NCBI taxonomy): domain Bacteria; kingdom Pseudomonadati; phylum Pseudomonadota; class Gammaproteobacteria; order Alteromonadales; family Pseudoalteromonadaceae; genus Pseudoalteromonas; species Pseudoalteromonas sp. TB41. The sequence goes on from NZ_AUTH01000110.1 coordinate 92,932, forward strand.
TGTATCACGTTCATCGGCACTGGCCTCTAAAGCAACCGGTTTCCCTATTGCTAAAATCGCCGCTAAGTTAGCGGTAGGCTACACGTTAGATGAGCTTCAAAACGATATCACTGGCGGTAAAACCCCAGCGTCGTTTGAACCGTCAATCGATTACGTTGTAACAAAAATTCCTCGCTTTAACTTTGAAAAATTTGCCGGTGCAAACGACCGTTTAACGACGCAAATGAAATCAGTGGGCGAAGTAATGGCGATTGGTCGTAACCAACAAGAGTCATTACAAAAAGCATTACGTGGTTTAGAAGTAGGCGCAACAGGCTTTAACCCAATTGTGGCACTTGATGACCCTAAAGCAAAAGAAAAAATCATTCGTGAATTACGTGAGCCAGGTGCAGAGCGTATTTGGTACATTGCCGATGCAATGCGCCATGGTATGAGCGTTGAAGATGTATTTGAATTAACTAAGATTGACCCTTGGTACTTAGTACAAATTGAAGATATCTTAAAAGACGAAGCTAAAATTTCAGAAGTCGGTATGGCCGGCTTAAATGCAGACTTCTTGCGTAAACTTAAACGCAAAGGGTTTGCAGATCCGCGTATTGCAGAAATTGCCGGTGTGTCAGAAGCTGAAATCCGTAAAAAGCGTCATCAACTCAATATTGTGCCTGTGTACAAACGCGTTGATACGTGCGCTGCCGAATTTAGCTCAGATACAGCTTACATGTACTCATCTTACGATGAAGAGTGTGAAGCGAACGCATCTGACCGTGATAAAATCATGGTGATTGGTGGTGGTCCTAACCGTATCGGCCAAGGTATTGAATTTGATTACTGTTGTGTACACGCAGCGCTTGCGCTTCGTGAAGACGGTTACGAAACTATTATGGTTAACTGTAACCCTGAAACGGTATCTACCGATTACGATACGTCTGATCGTTTATACTTTGAGCCAATTACGCTTGAAGACGTACTAGAAATTGTACGTGTTGAAAAGCCAAAAGGCGTTATCGTGCAGTACGGTGGTCAAACACCACTTAAACTAGCGCGTGAGCTTGAAGCGAACGGTGTGCCAGTAATTGGTACTTCGCCAGATGCGATTGACCGTGCAGAAGATCGTGAACGCTTCCAACAACTTGTTGAGCGTTTGGATTTACTGCAGCCAGAAAATGCCACCGTAACCTCAACTGAAGAAGCTATTTTAAAATCAGTTGAAATTGGTTTCCCACTGGTAGTACGTCCTTCGTACGTATTAGGTGGTCGTGCGATGGAAATTGTATACGATGAGCAAGACTTACGTCGTTACATGACCGAGGCCGTATCTGCATCAAACGAAGCACCCGTGTTACTTGACCGTTTCTTAGATAACGCAATCGAAGTTGACGTTGATGCTATCTGTGATGGCGAGCAAGTGATTATTGGCGGCATCATGGAGCATATTGAACAAGCGGGCGTTCACTCTGGTGACTCAGCGTGTTCATTACCAGCTCACTCGCTAACGCAAGAAGTACAAGATGTAATGCGTAAGCAAGTAACTGATATGGCCCTTGAGCTTGGCGTAGTTGGTTTGATGAATACACAGTTTGCGGTTAAAGATGGCAAAGTGTATTTAATCGAAGTAAACCCACGTGCAGCACGTACAGTTCCATTTGTATCTAAAGCAACGGGTGTAGCACTTGCAAAAGTTGCGGCACGTTGTATGGCAGGTCAATCTTTAGCAAGCCAAGGCATTACTAAAGAAGTGATTCCACCGTACTACAGCGTAAAAGAAGTGGTATTGCCATTTGCTAAGTTCCAAGGTGTGGATCCTATCCGTGGCCCAGAAATGCGCTCTACGGGTGAAGTAATGGGTGTTGGTGATACTTTCGCCGAAGCGTTCGCAAAAGCACAATTAGGTGCAAGCAACACTTTACCACGTGGTGGTCGCGCGTTACTATCTGTACGTAATAGCGATAAGCCACGTATTGTAGAACTAGCTAAAACCATGACAGACCTTGGTTTTGAGCTAGATGCAACAGGTGGAACAGCTGCTGCACTTGAAGATGCTGGAATTACGGTTCGCCGTGTAAATAAAGTATATGAAGGTCGTCCGCACATTCTTGATAGAATCAAAAATGGCGAGTATAGCTATATCGTTAATACCACCGAAGGTCGCCAAGCGATTGAAGATTCGAAGGTGTTACGTCGTGGTGCATTGCAGCACAAAACCAATTATACTACGACATTGAATGCGGCATTTGCTAACTGTACTGCTAACCAAGCAGATGACCGCAGTAAAGTGACGTCTGTTCAAGAACTACACCTGCGATTGAACTAAGGAAATGTGCCAAGGCCGTAACCACGGCCTTGGGATTAAGTGAGAAAAGTATGCAATCAATTCCAATGACAGTTCGTGGCGCAAAATTATTGCGCGATGAACTTAACGAATTAAAAACTGTTACCCGTCCAAAAATTGTATCTGATATTGCTGATGCACGTGAACACGGTGACTTAAAAGAAAATGCTGAGTATCACGCTGCGCGTGAGCAACAGGGTTTTTGTGAAGGCCGTATTCAAGAAATTGAAGCAAAACTTTCAAACATGCAGATGATTGACGTAACAAAGATGCCTAATACAGGTAAAGTGATTTTTGGTACTACAGTAACCATCGTTAATGTTGAAACCGACGCTGAAGTTAAATATCAGATTGTTGGCGATGATGAAGCAGATATTAAAAGTAATTTAATCTCTGTCAATTCACCAATTGCTCGCGGCTTAATTGGTAAACAAGCGGATGACGCTGTGATTATCAAAACGCCAAAAGGTGATGTAGAGTACGAAATCATTGAGGTTGAGTATATTTAATTAGTTAACTCACTTTAACGTTTTATAAAAACCAGTGCTTAGCAATAAGCACTGGTTTTTTTATGCTTGGTTTTTATATTTGGTTTAGATACCGGTCAATTATTATTCATTGTTTGTAAATGTAGACTATGTTGTTATGGTAGTAACCTATTCTTCAATAAGGAAATAATATGGCAAATATACTGTATCCAGCACCTTTAAAAGTGGGATCTAAAATCGCCGTGTGTTCTTTATCAGCGGGGATCAAATCAAAATATCACCCACGGTTAGACATCGTCATTAATGGCTTAAAACATCGAGGTTATGAGGTTGTTGAAGGGGAGTTTTTACGTCAAAACGAGCCGCGAACTCAACTTACTGCTAAGCAGCATGCCAAGCAATTAATGGACTTTTTATTGGATGATAAAATAGATGCGATTATGCCGCCAATGGGCGGAGAGCTGGCAATGGAAATATTGCCGTTACTTGATTTTGGCGCAATTAAAAATGCCAAACCTAAATGGTTGGTGGGTTATTCAGATGTCAGCACGATTGCTTGTGCACTGACAGCAAAATGTAATTGGGCAACACTGCATAGCGCCAATTTAATTCAGTTACACCCCGATGAAAAAGATCCGTATTGTTTACAAATTTTTGAAAGTCTAAGCTATGAGGCTAATAGTGAGTTTGAGCAAGCCCCCTCGACTTACCATCAACATAGCAAGCCTGATTATGCACAAAACCCAAACGTATTATTTGATCACAGCGCGCCAACCCAGTGGCAATGTTTAAATTACACCGATAAACGCAGTATCGAAATGTCAGGGCGATTGTTTGGTGGGTGTCTTGATACGGTTGGGCTGTTGCTTGATTCGCCTTTTTTAGCACTGCATGAGTTTAAAAAGCATAATGCCTCGCAAGGTATTGTGCTTTATTTAGAAAGCGCAGAGCTCACGCCTGCGACGGTTGCACGGTTTTTATTGTCACTCAAATTAGCCGGTATGTTTGATGATATAAACGGGGTGATTATTGGCCGCCATGTAACCTTACAGGGGCAAGATCCGGGGTTTGATTATCGCCAAGGCTTAAATGCCGCTTTTGGCGGGTGTTTATTTCCGGTGATCATTGATGCCGATATTGGTCACATCCCTCCTAATTTAAATTTAATCAATGGAGCTTTATGCACTGTTACCGCAGATGTTGATCAAGGCAAAGTTATTAGTGCGTCTGTGGTCACAAAACTAGCCTAATAAAGTGAGCTGCTCACTAACAATTTAAAGTGAGCAGCTTTGACTTATAAAACCTGAATTACTTGTTCTTTGCTTAAACGTGATTTTGGCAGCTTAGCATTGTAGTCTTCTTCTGCATCATGGTAACCCAGCGCAAGTGCCACATCACAGATGTAGCCGTCTAATTCGCTTGCAAACTCTTCACCAATCAGCTGTGCATCAACGCCTTCCATCGGCGTGGTATCAATCCCTAAGCGTGCTGCTGCATGCATAGTATTGCCTAAAGCAATGTAGGTTTGTGCTTTGGTCCACGCGGCATTATTACCTTGCTCATCGGTATTTAAATCAACAAACGCAAAGGCGCCAAAAGCTTGCTCGCGGTTTTCTTTTTGAGTTCGGCCATTTTTTATATCAGCATCAATTACGTGTCCGTAATCTTCACGAGTATATTGCGGATTATGAGCAAATAAAATAATGTGCGACGCCGCTTTAATGTGTGGCTGATTAAATTGAAACTTATTAGCAAAGGTAGTGTGCATACGCTCTTTTGCAGCGTCTGATTCAATCACTACAAATTTCCAAGGCTGCGAATTAATTGACGAAGGAGAAAGACGCATAGCATCATACAATACCGTTAAATCGTCTTGAGAAATGCGCTTTGTCGCGTCGTAACGTTTAGCAGTATGGCGGCTTTCAAGGTCGCGAATAATAGGGTGAGTCATAGTCTCTCCATAATAAAAAAGGGCTAATAAACAGTGTTCACTGAGTGTATGAGCAACATAATACAATTTGCTTTATTTAAAATAAACAGCATAATTATTGAATCATTATCAAATAAAAATAGATAATATGCAGATTGATGACTTAAAACTGATTTTAAAAGTAGCAGAGTGTCGAAGTATTACTTTAGCTGCTGCTAAGTTAGATATGCGCACAGCAACCGCCAGTGCGGCTATTAAGCGCGTAGAATCAGCCCTTGGCTGCGAATTATTTATTAGAACAACTCGCCATTTGCGTTTATCCAGTGCAGGGGAGCGGTACATACCCCAATGCGAACAAGCGCTGGCTGTACTTGAAACGGCAAGGCAAAACCTCAAAGGAGAACATGATGCTATTGAGGGAGAATTGCGGGTGGCTACTTCATCTGATTTAGGGCGCAACCTAGTGATCCCCTGGATTGATGACATTATGGATAGGTACCCAAGTGTGAGCTTGCGTACGCACATTAGCGATAGCAATATCGATTTTTTTCGTGATTCGGTTGATATTGCACTGCGTTATGGCTCCCCAAGTGATAGCAGTGTTTATGGATTTAAAATTTGCAACGTACCGCGACTACTCTGTGCTACACCTACCTATTTAGCTAAATATGGTGAGCCAGAGCACCCTGATGATTTAGCGCAGCATCAAGGGTTATTTTATCAGCTGCAAGATATTATCAATAATGTATGGGAGTTTACCGATGGCCAAAAAAAATACAAAGTAAAAATGCAGGGCAGACGTGCCTCAAACGATGGCGATTTAGTAAGGCGCTGGTGTGTGGCAGGTAAAGGTTTAGCGGTTAAATCAGCGTTAGATATTGCAGATGATTTGCTAAATGATCGCGTGATCACGCTGATGCCTGGTTATCAACACACCTGTGGCGAACTTTGGTTAATATGCCCAAGCCGCCAATCCATTACGCCAGCAGTGAGATTGCTAAGAGATGTGTGCAGAGAAAAAGCTACTCGTTTGTTACAACAGTTAGTTGATAAAGGTGTTTTAGCAAAAAGTGCACTTGAATGATGTTTTTCCAGCCAAGTGCATGTTGATTTAAAGTTTGCTGCTGAGTGTTTTAATTGCCTGGGATGCATTTTCACTCGTAGGGTCGAGCTCTAAAGTTTGTTGATAAAACTCAAGTGACTTTGCAATGTTACCATCAGCTAAATATGCTTCCGCTAAACTGTCGTGGGCATTCGCAGAGTCTGGATTTGTTTGCACATTGAGTTTAAATACAGCAATGGCTTCTTTTATCATCTTCATTTCGAGTAGTTCATAGCCAAAATAATTAATTGAGCGCTCGCGAGGAGTATCGCCACTAGAGACCAATTCTGCGTATTTCTTATTTAACTCACTAATGCCACCACTTTTTATTGCCTGAAACAGCATGCTATCAACATTTTCGGTTGCTACCTCGTAAGATTTACCATAAACAATATTGGTTAAGCCTTTCGTCATAGGCGTGAGCGGAGCTCCGCCAGTGTTATTTAAAATCACGATAAGTAGCTGATCTTCCAATATACGACTAATAAATGCATTAAATCCATCTATACCTCCACCATGTTGTACTTGTGTTAGTGGTTTGCCATATTTATAAGCACTTAATTGATTAACTTCCCAGCCAAATGCGTAATTACGCTGCTGCGATACGGTATACATTTGCTTTTTTAGCTCTTCATTTATTAGCTTATTTGTATAAAGTGCTTGGTCCCATTTTACGAGATCGCGGGCGGTTGAATAGAGAGACCCCGCGGCATAGGGAATAGACATATCTAGATAATCGGCATTAGTGTAACCGTCTAAGTTATTGTTATAACCAGATGCACGTTGCTTGAGCAGCTTTTCATGAGAGTCATAACCGCTGTTGTGCATATTCAGCGGGGTAAAAATGTTCTGCTGCAGTACGTCTTGGTATGTTTGTTGAGTGACCTTTTCAATCACGGCACCTAAAATAAAGTAGCCTGAATTGCTGTAGCGAAATTGTGTACCGGGCTCAAATAATAAATCATCACTACATAACAGCGTTATAAACTCATCAACGCTGTAAGGGTTGCGGCTGTAATCATCTCTAAATGCTTTTGCATGAGTATAATTACTTAGGCCTGAAGTATGGTTAAGGATTTGGCGAATGGTAATTTTATCGCCAATATCTTTACGATAGCCGGGTAGGTAAGTGCTTAAGGGGGCATCGAGCTGTATTTTGTTTTGTTGAACCAATTGTAGAATGAGTAGGGCTGTAAATTGCTTTGTAATAGAGCCTATTCGAAACTTGGTCTGTGATGTGTTTTTAATATCCCATTCAAAGTTTGCGTAACCATAGCTTTTTTCAAAAATAACTTCGCCGTGTTTGGCAACTAACACGTTACCATTAAATTGTTTTAACTCATGAAAGCCTTGTATGAAAGAATCAATTTCTGTGGCTTTATTAGCGGCTAAGCTTATTGTAGATATAAAAAGTACACTCATAGCTAATAATTGAGTTAGCCAAACTCTAGTCTTGTGACTCATAATTTTCCTTAATTATTATTGTTTGTTTTAAAATGAATTTTTAGCGTGGTTAGTATGAAAAGTAAACTTATTTCGTGTTGCAATTTTGTGTTCAGCTTGTTTTTTTTTATTTTTTGCAATAAAAAGCCCGAGTTGTAAATAGCTCGGGCTTGTTGGTTGGGATAACAAATTTATTAGTGAGAAGGGGTGGTTTTATCTACCATTATGGTATTACTCAGTTTCGTATCCGAAGTCGACTCTTTACCTCGAAATTTACGTATCACTCGTTTCAAATCTTCAAGCGCAACGTACTGACACGGTATAAGAATAAGCGTAATTACTGTGGCAAACAGCACACCAAAGGCGAGTGATACGGCCATAGGTATTACAATTTTTGCTTGTAAACTGGTTTCCATAATAATGGGCATTACGCCAATAAAAGTAGTAACAGAGGTTAGTAATATCGCTCTAAAGCGACGCGCTCCGGCTTGCATTACCGCTTCTTTTATTGCCACACCTTCTGCACGGGCTTTGTTTACAAAATCCACCATAACAAGTGAATCATTAACCACCACACCGGCTACCGCAATAATGCCAAACATCGATAAGCTGCTCATGGTCATACCTAGTACCATGTGGCCAAACATGGCGCCAACCACACCAAATGGAATGACCGACATAATAATTAATGGTTGCGAGTAAGAGCGCAGAGGAATAGCCAATAATGCAAAAATTATGATCATCGATAGCGCAAAGTCACGTAATTGCTCATCAGCGCTATCCATTTCCTCTTGAATACGACCAGCCACATTACTTTGTACCCCTGGGTAGTTTTTAAGTAATGAAGGTAAGTACTCATCACGAATTTGTTGTGCAATGGCAAAGGGTTCTACTTGGTCAGTATTTACCGCAGCCCACACGTTTACTGTACGTTTTGAATTTTCACGGCGAATACGATTAACCCCATCAACTAATGAAATATTAGCAACTTCACTTAATGGTACTTCAGCGCCTGTTGGGGTGATAATACGTACGCTGTCGATATCACTGATTGAGTTACGCTCATCTTCTGGGTAGCGGATCATCACTTTAATTTCTTCACCTTCGCGAAGAATACGTTGTGCTTCAAGACCGTAATAGCTAAAGCTTACTTGAGAGGCCACATCAGCAAGGGTTAAGCCCATACTGTAAGCAAGTGGTTTTAAATCTAGCTGTACTTCATCGGTAGCGCTTTGCATTGAGTCATTAACATCGCCTACGCCTTCCATACTTTGCAACTTGGTTTTAAGCTTACCAGCAACTTCTTTAAGTACTTGTGCATTTTTACCTTCGAGTTTAAAGCTTACATCGCCATCGTCTCGACCCCCGTTCATAATACTGTCTTGAATGGTTAGGGTTTTAACACCCGGTAAGTTAGGCATTTGTTCGCGCCATAAGGCACTCAGTGCAAAGGTATCAATAGGGCGCAGGTCGGGTTCAACTAAAATAGCCATAATGTTTGCTTGCGTTCGCCCACGTAAGCTAACTGATAAATCGCGGATCATCGGTTTACCGTATTGCTCTTTGAGCTGGTTATCAACGCTCAGTATTAGCTGCTCTACTTTTTTAGCTGTCTCAAGCGTTGCTTGCTCAGAAGACGCTAAGTTCATTTCTATATCAATGCGAGGAAAATCGTGCGGTATTTTAGGATTAGGCACAAATTTAACTAAACCACCGGCAAACATTCCCGCACTGACAATCAGTAAACACATAAAACCGACAATTACGGTATAGCGATAATGAATGCAGCGACCAACAAACGGGGTGTAGTAGTTATCAACAAAACTTTTTAGGCCGTTATCCATTACTTTACGTGCACGGTGAAGCGGGTTTTTTGGATTTGGTTTACGGTCTTTCATTGCTGCAATATGTGCTGGTAAAATAAGTTTTGATTCAATCAGTGAGAAAATTAAACATAAAATAATCACCCCACCAATGGCTTTAGAAAAAGCCGCACCAGGGCCTGTGGCAAGAGTTTGCGGTAAAAATGCCGCAATAGTGGTAAGTACGCCAAATGTGGCTGGCATTGCCACGCGCTTTACGCCGCGTACTACGTTATCGAGTGTATGGCCGTGTTTTTCTATTTCAGCACTAGCAGATTCGCCCACAACAATGGCGTCATCAACCACTATCCCAAGCACCAGTATAAAGGCAAATAACGAGGCTAAATTAATGGTGACATCTAAAAAGCCAATTGGCATAAACAAAAAGGCACCTAAAAATGACACAGGTAAACCCATCATTACCCAAAAAGCTAAACGTAATGGTAAAAACAGCGCTAATACCAACATAACTAATAAGCCACCCCAAATCATATTGTCGACCATCATATCGAGGCGACCTTCGAGGTAGTAAGTTAAATCAACAATAGGAGAGAGCTTAACACCTGCAGGCAGTTGCGATTCTTTTTCAGCCATATAGGTTTTAAGTACTTTAGCAACATCGGTAATATCTTGATCTTTAGAGGCGTTTACTTCAAACGACAATGAGTTTTTACCATTGTATTTTGAGTATTGCAGGCCTTCTTCAAAGCCATCATTTATGGTGGCAACGTCACCTAAATAAACTTGCGCGCCATCGGCAAGGGTGATCAGTGGTAGTTTTGCAAACTCGCTACCACGGTAGGCTTGTTTTTCAACGCGCATTGAAATATAGCCATTTTCAGAGCGAATTTGCCCAGCTGACATATTGGCAGAAAAGCTTTGCACTGCACTGGCAATATCTCTAAACGTTAATCCATAAGCACGCAGTTTGTCTGGGCTTACTTCAATACCAATTTCGTAATTAAGGCCACCATTAAAGTTAACTAAATTAATATTAGGCAGTGCCTGAAGCTCGTCTTTTATATCGTTTCCGAGCTCTTTAAGTTGGTAGTTACTCATGTCACCGTAAAGCGCAAGTATCATTACTTCTTGTTCGTATTTATCGCGACGAACAATAGGGCGCTCCATACCCGCAGGAAACGTATTAATTGAATCTACTTGTACTTTAATTTCATCGAGTACTTCTTGCGGGTCAAACTGCTCTTCTATTTCAATCCACGCTTGTGAAGAGCCTCTATTGGAGTAGGTGATAAGGCGCTTTATTCCCTCTATACCCTCAAGGTTCTCCTCGACTTTTATGGTAATGCCCTCCTCAACCTCTTGCGGGGCTGCGCCAGGGTATACCGCGGAGACACTGATCCAGTTACTTTCAAATTGTGGAAACATTTGTTTGCGAATAGTAAACGCCGTTAAAATGCCACCAATAAGTATAAATATCATCAATAGATTTGCTGCAACAGGGTTGCGCGCAAACCATGCAATTAGGCCTTTTTCACGTGTAGACATAAGTTACTCCTGTTTCAATGCAAGTTGAGTAACGTCTGGGGTTGTTACAACGTCTTCAATTTTTACCGCCATTCCCTCGGTAGGGTATTCAAGGGCAGAAGTAATTAGCTGTTCACCTTCATTAAGCCCTTGGTCTGCGATCACCATGCCATTTTGTTCACGTATAATATTGAGAGTTTTAAACGACAGGGTTAAATCGTCATTTAATATCGCAATTTTATTTTCTTTGACTAAATGATGTGGCACAACAATGGCGTTATTAACTGCACGACCTTCTATGCTAGCGTTAACATAGGAGCCAAAACGCAATGGTTGAGTTTTGTTAGCATATGGGGTTGGTAATTGTGCCACTAAGTAGCTCATACGGCTTTTTTGATCTATCACCCCTTCACTGCGTACCACTTTAGCCTGCCATGTGGTTTCTTTGCCCGCGAACTGCGCACTAAATAACACTGTTGCACCAATACCGCCATTATTTAAGTATTGAAGCTCTTTATCGGCAACCGGTAAACGTACTTCAGCGACCGAAGTGGCGCTGAGTGAGCCAAAGCTATTACCTGGATTTACAACAGAACCCAAACTAATGCTACGCGCGTTTATAATTGCATCGTAGGGGGCTTTAATATAAGTGCGTTCTAAATTACGTTTAGCACGTTTTACACTTGCTTGTGCTGAGCGATAACGCGCCATTTTCTCTGCTAATTGCGGTTTACGTAAATAAAGCGCAGAGGCGGTGATATCACTTGAGTCTGCTTTAATGCGTTCCCATTCAGCTTTAGCAACATGCGCTTGAGCACGTTCTATCTCAAGCGCTGAACTTGCTTGGGCGAGCCCAGCCTCAGCTTCAATTAAATCAGCTTCGTAATCATTTGGGTCAATTCGTGCTAAAATATCTCCTTGCTTTACGAAGGCACCTTCAACAAATTGCCCTGCAACAGAAATAACTTGGCCACTTACCTGAGCAATCAGCTCAGTGCGGTCTTTAGGTTGCACAATACCGTACGATTTAACATCGAGAGTGATTGCATCAAGGTGAATAGGTTGTGCTGCAACCAATGGGCGAGTATCTTGTTCTGGTTTTTCTTCTGGTGGTTTTTTCATTGCTGAAAAGCCCGCTGCAAGGGCGATGCCACCAACAAGGACCGCGATAGGGAGTATTATTTGTTTTTTAGTCGCCACAGGGCATTCCTTCATAAATTGTGCTGATGAACTAATGATACGCAATAAAGTGTTTACAGTGTGTTTGAAGATGTAACAAGTCATTGCATAATGCGGTTACAAATAGAACAAATCGCTCTGTTTGTATGCAAAGCAGCAACAATATAATTAAAATTTATTACTGAGGTTATAATGAAAACACAATCAATGGCGTGCCGTTTAGGCTGTGGAGCATGTTGTATTGCACCAAGTATTAGCTCGCCAATACCGGGTATGCCAAATGGTAAAAAGGCCGGAGAACGTTGTATTCAGCTGGATGAGCGTAATTTATGTAAGCTATTTGGTGATGAGTCGCGCCCTAAAGTGTGTAGTGATTTTAGCGCCACTTTAGATGTATGCGGGACAACCAATGAACACGCATTAACGTTAATTACAGAATTAGAGCAATTAACCTAATTTATTGTATTAAATACACATATATTTACAATTTATACGCTTGAAAAGTGTAGTCACTTACTTTGTCTTTCTAAAAGTAGTACTGAGAGAGTGCAAAGAGACACTGCGCTTTAAGAGTAAGTGACTTAGACACAAAGTCACTTGGTTTAGTGAGTCGTGTTTTTCTCATTTTCTTCTCATTCAATTCTCTTTGTTCATACGGTTTTAATGATAAATGTACAAAGAGGGCGAAGAGGCGCTGGGCTTTTAGAGTACGTAAAGTAGGGCGAGCTGCGGTATGAAATTTTTAAGTCAGCTTGTTGCTAGTCTGTTTATTATTTCAATTTAAAAAACACGCTCAGCGTGGGATACACCCTCGCTGAGCTAAATTGTTACCAGCTATACGTGGCGCTCAGCGTATATTGCTCACCGCGACCCGGCGTGCCTGGGATTTCTTCAAACGATTCATCCCACAAATTATCCGCTGCTAAAGTAATAAAGAAATTTTGCAGTGTAGCTGGGGTTATTTTTAACGTCAGCTGAGTAAATAGTGCCTCGTCATCTGAACGGCGAAGGGCATTTTTATGCTGTTTACGCCATTCATTATCTACTCGAAACTCTAACTTATCCGTCGGGTTCCAAATTGCACCGAGCGTTACACGATGATCAGGAAAATTTAAGGCATAAAAGCTAGCATCAACATTTTCAGCGCCATAGGTTTCTGTTTTATGTAAGTAGGTATAGCTGGCAACAATTTCTGTATTATTAAATTGTTTAGTGGCTAAAAACTCAAGGCCTGTGGTGTCAATATCAACCGGCTGTGCAAATCGCGCTGAGCTTGAATCAAAGCTAAATGTCCAATCGGTTAGGTTGTTATCTTTACGATAAAAAAGTGCGGAATTAAGCTGCCAGCTTTGTTGCTCAAGCAATAAGCCCAGCTCTAAATTTTTAGTGGTTTCGCGCTCAAGATTAGCGTTACTTCTGAACAACCCACCAGTCTCGCTGCCACCAATGGCGGTGTAGCCTGCTACTTGGCTTGCCTCAGCATACGACAAATACAATGTACGCTCAGTGCCATCGTTATTATGGGTATTTAAACTAACATCACCAATCAATGATAGCTCAGAGTCATCACGACTGGTGTTATCAAATGCAGCCCCTAAACGCACCGTTAGTTGCTGGTTGCTTGCTAGTGCTGTTGTGTATTCTGGTAATACACTAAGCTTAAAGTAGTTACGTGAAGTAAAGTTATTTTCAAGGGTGGTGGAGTCAATACTGTCTTCTATATATTGCGCCGAGTAATTAACCGCAACTGACTTTGTTTGCGCATGACGACCTGAAATAGCCAATGATTTTACTTGTGTTTCATGAAATGCTTGGAACGCGCTTGGGTTTTCTCTTGAATAAACATAATGGTCGTTATGCTTGCGGTAATAAGCCGATACTTCAAATTCACTGTTGGTAGCATAGGCTTGCTTATGGTTGAGCATCCATAATTGGGTTTCTAAGTCTTCGGTTTCATTTACACCAAAGGGGGTATAAAGGTTTGGCCAACCAAAAAACTTTTCTTGTAAGCCGTAAAATAAATCAGTTTGTGAATCGCTCCCAGTTAACTGCACTCTACCTGAGGTACGAGTAAAGTCATGATCGCCAAAATCAATTGAACCATCACTTTGTGAGTGCGAATATTCACCTTCAAAACCAATACGCCAATTAGCGTTTGCTTCAATTGGAGTACTCACACCTGCATGAATTGTTTGTAGGTTAAAGTCATTTGAGCCTGCGCCCAAAGAGACACTGCCACCGGTTGTTATTGGTTTCCAAGCAAACGACACAGTACCTACCGAGCTATTCATGCCATAAAGTGCGTTATCGGCTCCGGTTAATACGCTGGCACCCGTTAGCATTTGTGGTGCAATAGGAATTTCTGCAAAGTAGTGACCAGACTGCGGGTCGAGTAGAGTTGTACTGCCGACTCTAAAGCCGGTATTTTCAAAAATACCCCCGCGTATCGTTACATCAGCTTGTGCTTCAGCCATATTGCGTGATTGCAAGTCAACACGCGGGTCGTACTCTAAATTTGAAATAGGTGAATCAAATGTACCAACGGGTAAGGTATTGGCAGTGGGAGACGCTTCAATTGTTATTTGTTCTATGGTTGCTGTTTCTTTACTCTGTTCTGCATAAGCAACAGTCGAAATACTGGCTAGTACAGCCGGTATAATAAGGTGCGGGGCACGATTCATATCATTATTCTCATTTTATGCAATGGCGCTAACAATTAAATACCTATCACTTTTTATCACATGATAAGGTAAGCTCACTAAGCTAGGGTGATTTTGGGCGCTATTGTACATTAATGATAAAAAACTGCATTTGATAATCAAACCTAGCGTTACAAAATAGTAACTCTGCATCCTATAAATTATTTACATTGGTCACTTTATTATGCAAACACAACAACCGAGCCATTCATTAAATCAGCACACACTTTATTTTGCTGGTGGTTGCTTATGGGGCGTGCAAGAATTTATGAAGTATTTACCTGGAGTAGTGACTACTGAGGCGGGGCGTGCCAATGGCACTAGTAACACAACACAAGGTGAATACGATGGCTATGCCGAATGCGTGAAAGTAACCTTTGATATTCAAGGAGTGACCTTAAATGAATTAATCGGCTATTTTTTTGAGATTATTGACCCATACAGTATCAATAAACAAGGTAACGATGTAGGCGAAAAATACCGCACCGCCATTTTTAGCCAAGACAGTAATCATTTAAACATCGCCAGAGACTATATTAGCCAGCGTGATGATGCTGAAAAAATAGCGGTACAAGTAGCGCCATTGACTAATTATGTCCCTAGCGATCCCGAGCATCAAGAGCGTTTAACCAATCACCCTGATGATTATTGCCATATCCCACTTGATTTATTACACAAGTATAAATAACAACTTCATTGATGCGTATTTAAATAAAAAAGGCTGGTAACTAATAAAGCTAAAATTAGCTGTTACCTCGTTTATGCTTTTTTTTAGATTTATTAGGCTTTTTCTTTTTTCGAGGGAACATATCTCTAAAAAGGTAGGGCACAGCTAAAAAGTAGATCCCAGTTCCTAAATAAAGAAAAAGGTAAAATAGATAAGTAAACGGCGACGCTGAAAAGAAATAAACGTCAGATTCGACCCGGTAATCTGTTGGGGTCAGAATATAGCCATCATGTATAAACTTTATCGCAAATAAAATAGATAAAAGGCCTAAAGCCCAAAAGACTAAAGAGAATGCGATTTGATTCAATAGCATTCTCGTATTACTTATATCTACATATTTTACTTTTGGTTTCTTTTTATTTTTTGATTGCTTCATTTTGGCCAAAAAAAGTAATAATGATTGCCATTAGTATGCCTACTAAGCCAATGCTTGAAAAAACCAGACTGTATTCACTCTTAATATTGAAGATATTTAATAGGCTGGTTATTAACAATAAAAAAATACCAATAATTTTTATAATCGTTAGTGTTTTATTCAAACAAAACCATGTTTGACAAGAAGGGCATTGTTTTTCAATAAAAATACTATTTTTGTTAATATTTTTTATATCTTTAGCTGCAAAATTACTTTTACAATTTGGGCATGTTTCTTTCATTTTAATCCTTTAATTTACCTCACAACTTTAAACACTAGGTTTACTAAACATCTTATTGATTAAGCTTTATCCCTGTAACATGGTAACTATAGCATTGAGCTATCACCTTGTTAATGCGCAACTTATTACATTATAGGCAAACAGTTTTTAAGCCATAAAAAAGCCCGCGAACATACGGGCTTTTAAATATTAATTAAAATTTATTGCTGCGCTTTAGGCGGGAAGTTGCTTAAAATATTGGCAACCGTTTCTTTAATAGCGGCTTCACGTTGTGATGGTGTTTGTTTTTTCTTTAAACGACCATCTTTAGCACCACGCCAAATTAATTGGTTTGACTCACGATCAATAATATCGATAACTAACGTGCCTACTTCATACTCACGTGCGCTTACATCGTGGTTAAAGCCTGTGCCCCAGTAACCCCAACGTGCACCGTAGCCTACATTAAAGGTATCTACTTCTAGCTCTTTATCAACACTTGCATGGTAATTAACAAGTACATCAGCTTGCGCTACGTCAACCAATTGCATACCTAACTGTTGGCTTAGTTGGTTGTTTACCGCATTGCGAACGCGTTTTTCCATAAGGCCACTGATTTGGTAGTTATTCGTGTCTTTAGTTAGGCTCGCGTTTTCTACCCAAGCAAACGTTTTGTAGTTACTAAAGTTTGCTGATTTATCGTAATCCCAATCGGGCGTTTGTGTACAGGCGGTAAGTAGCGCCAGTGCTGCGACAATAAATATATGTTTCATACCGTTTGCTCCAATAAAGTGCGTTTGTTTAAACTACCATGGGCGAGGGTAATTTAAAATCTAAAAATAAGTGTAACTGGCTAAGATGAATAGCCAATTAACTCTTAGTCCAGTAGAGAGGCTTTATGTTCAACCTCAATCCAATCTTTTTCATCTACCCAGTTTTGTGCGCCGTCTTTTACTGAACGAATTGGCACAATATAATCACAACTTATTTGCGGTTTAACCGAAGCAAATATTGGCACAAAGCCAAAGCTCAGGGCGGTTTCTATAATTGCTTTTTGGTTTTGCGGATCGATATCAGCCGCTTCATCTATGTAAATAGGTATACGGTATAAGTTTTGTTCCTGATCGCTTAATAAGTAACGAATAAACAACATGCCACATAATAGCTTAATGGTGATACGCGTACCATTTGAACCAGCCGAATCTATTTTTTCAAAGTGCTCGGTTTCGCCCGCGCGGTTAACCACTTCAAAACGAATATCAAATAAATCGGTAAGGGTCAGGCCTGCTTTGTCTGAGGCGAGTTTAATTAAATGATCTTTTGCGTCGTTTACCGCACTTTCGCTGTACGGCTCTTGGCTGAGTAAATCCAGGGTATCGCCTTGTTCAATTTGGTTAGATGTACTGATAATGGTATCAATGCTATCTACCAACATTTTTCGCGGGATAATATTAATTTTAAACGCTTGCAGGTTTGAAATGCGGTGCTGGCTTATGCCTTTATTAAAGCTATTCATTTCACGGCGTAGGCGGTCTAAATCTTCACGTAAGCCTTTAATCGTGGCGGCCACTTCGGTGAGGGCAACGCGACCTTGGCGCTCAACGGCATCGCGCTCGTTATCAATGTTATGAAACGCGCTAATAAGTTTTTGGTATTTACTAAACTCATCGTTTTCGTTATCGAATTTGGTAATACCTGCATTGTAAATATGCATATAAGTATTACGTACATTTATATCGAAATTACGTAGCTCTTGGCAGTCTTTGTTAAAGTGGTGAATTAAATCGCTTAAATTATCAAAATCGATTTTTATATCAATCATGTAAGGTGTCACTTTACCACTGTATAAATCTAACGTGTGGTCAATACGCTCGGTTTTAACTTGGCGCAGGCGCTCTGTTTGACGATTAATTTGCGCTTGTTTTGATTTAATTAACGAGCGTCTATCAGCAATTGAGCCACTGTTTTTTTGAATATCTTGTAGGTAGTCGTCAACTTGTTCGCGTTCGGCTAAAAGCTGCTCTTTTAGCATTGCTTGGGCGTCAACCGATTGTTGCATCACTTCAAATTGCTCTAAGCGTTTAAGTGCACTTTCAGCACTCATAAGCTCATCGTATAGCGCGTCTTTTTCTTTTTGCTTATCTGCAACATTGGCGGCCACTTCGCGCTGTTGTTTAAACTCTTTTAATGATTGCTCAAGTGCGGTTAATTGAGCACTCAGTTGCTCTTTGTTTTCGCCGCTTTGCATTTGCACAGGCGAGAGTTTTTTAAGCTTAATACTGGCACCGGGCAGGGTGAGTACACCGCCTTTTACGTTTTCACTAAGCTGCGCTAAAAATTCGCCGAAAGCATCGTCATCATCAATAGTGATATCGCCATTGCTGGTGGTAGCAAAGGAGAGAAGATCGGGGTTTAATAGTCGCGATATTTCTTCAACTTCTTTCAGTGATAAGTCTTCACGCATACGAGTGAATAAATTAAATTCTAAGTTTTTAAGTTGTAACTTTAAGCTTTTAATTTGTTTTTGTGTTTCGCCAATGCGGTAATCAAGGGTGTGCAGGCTTTGACCTTGTGCACTCGTTATTGAGTGTGACAACGACTCGTAGTCATTTTTTAACTGCGTTAAGCTGGTTTTGAGCGTGGCTTTATTAACCAGCTCAAACTCACTTTTAAGAGCGTTGTAATCTAAAAACCACTGTTCAATTTGGGTTTGTTTGCGCTCTATATCGCGCGATTGTTGAACGTATAGGCTTTGTTTTTGTTCAAACTCGTGTTTTTCGTGCTCAATATCTTCAAGAGCGATGTTGAGCTCGCTTAGTTGCTCTTCCTGATACGTATCAAAATCAATCAGTGCTTGGTCAATTTTTGGTGCATAAGCGGCCAGTTTACCTTTAAGAACGGTTTGGTTTTCAAGCATAGATTCGAGGGCGGCTATGGGCTCTTGCATTGACTCAAGGGCTTTTAATTCACGTTTTGCGCGGTTTACTTTATCAAACGACCGGCGCCATACTTCGTAAAAGTCGACCTTTGAATTTGACATGTGGCGTTCAAACACACGTAACATAAAGCGCTTAACGTCGTTTGCGCCTAATTTATGTAAATTAAGAATACGACGAAAGATTTCTTTGTATATTGCAGAGTCTTGAACGTTGTTAAGGGGGATCATTTTTAAATTGATCTCACCATCAAATTGCGTTGCACCGCCAGTAAGTAGGGCGTTTAACTCTTGCGCTTTAAGCTCTATCGGGTTGTAACCTTGCTGCTTTAAGTGATTAAACAGCTTGGTAAACTTAATAATGGTATTGCCTTGGGTGTACTGGGCTAAATCAAGTTTGCCTTGATAGCAAAAGTATTGGTGTGCATAACCGGCAATTTTACCTAAGCCTGCTACGCCAATGACAACTGAGCCATGGGGTAAATCGGCTTGCAATAAAATGTACGATTGATCTGATGAAAAATAAAACTTACGGGTTTCATCTAAATCGTGGCCATCCCACTCGGTAAGGCGTAAATCGTTAATTAGCGGAAATTGCAGTGCATTAATAACTGAGCTTTTACCTGTGTTGTTAGGCGCACAAATCGAGCTACTTTTATCAAGTGGGATCACACACTTTGCATAGCCTGCAGTATTAAGTAGGGCGAGTTTACTCAGTCCGTATAAGTTTTTCATTCCTCGTCCTCTCCTAAAAAGGTTTCTTCATTTACTTCCATTAAGGCATCAATATAGCGATGAATTGGCGCCTGTAGCATAAAGCCGCCTTCCACTTCGCGGGCAAGGCCTAAACGTACCATGCGTAAATACACATCTTTGCGTAAATCAGAACCCGAGAATATTTCAAGCTGATCAAATAAATGTTTATTAAGTTGTACCAAGGTTTGCATTAGCTCTAAATCGTTTGGCTCATCAAATAATGCACGCATTGGGTCTTTACCTGTGTTGGCAAAGTGTTCGATTAAAATATAAATAGTGAGCGCTATCGCGCGCGATATTTTGCCCATATTGGGGGTGCTTTCATCGCTAGCAAAATAATAAAAGCCACGACTGTCGTGCTTTAAATCATGGCCTAATGCTGTGAATAAGGCGCTGTAGGCTTCAATTTGTTGGTCAAGCTCTTGCCACATTACCGTGTCTTGTTCGCAAATGTGGTAACCCGCGACTAATTTTTTATTAATGGCTTGTAAGTGAGAAAGCTCATTTAAGTTTATCTGTGTCATGGTCATTACTCGTGCTCGGCTTTATCAGCCTGAGGCTCTGAATTAAAGGGGTACAAAGAAAAGTGCTGGCCTGCAATGTTAACGCGGGCTTTTTTATCGCTTTGGCTAATGTGTAGGGTGGTATCGCTCACTAGCTTTTGATATAAAAACAGCATTTCATCGGCTTCAAGCTCTGGGTAGCTTTCGTCTAAAAATTGCAGCAGAGGCTGTGGTTTTTTACGCTGCTTTTTGAAGCGTTTTGCAAACTGCGCTTTTACATCGTGATAGTCAGGAATGTTTGGCGTGACAAACGCAGGCACATCGTTTTGCTCTGGTAGCTGATATTCATGATGCTCAAATTCAGCCAGGCTTGCCATGTAGGCTACTATATGGCGCTGTTGACCCAATGAATACTTTTGCGCATCGCTTACAAAATGTGGCTGCACGGCGCTGAGCATATTATCTACCCCATTTTTACGTATTAGCCCTAATACTTTTGCTACTTGGCGGGTAACAAGGTTATTACGGCGCAACTCTTCACGCAGTGGCATAAGCATATCGGCACTTTTACGTAAGCTTATCCGGCCAACTAAGTGCATTTCTAGAATTCGGGTACGCAATTGCTCAAGCATACGTTTATCACTGTACGCCTTGCCTGAGCGTTCAATATGTTCTATTTGGGTGCTAATTTGTTGCTCAATAAGGGTAAAGCAGGCATGAAAGTCGCCTCTAATATCGACCATTTCTAGCATGGGTTCTATATATTCATCAAACGCTTCTATGACAGCTTTGTAGCGCTTTTGCAGCGATTGCACCGCGTTATTTGATTTGGCTTGCTCAACAATATTTAAAATGGCGTTTTCGTTATGTAAAAACAGCTTAATTATTTTACGAACCCGATCATCCATAATGCGGCTAAAGCGGCGTAAATCATCAAAATCTTCCATTTCACCGGCATTAGATAGCCGATTACCTAAACGGGCCAAATCATCAACCAATACGCTTATTTCTTGTGCTAAGCCTAAATGCTCTTCTTGCAGTAAAAAGGTAGCAAAGTCAGCAATAGCACGGTTAATTTCTAGTTGTGACGATTTAGCCAGCGGAATAATAATTTCTTGATTTAATAACCGATTGGTTTCTTTATAAATGCGCTCATTATTCCATGTCGGTTGCTTTTGTTTTATGGCATTTTGTAAATCTTTAATACTAAAGTCGGCCATTTTAAAGCGTTTAAATAATAGCTCTAATACACCCCAATGCTCAGTGAGGGTATTAAGTAGCTTTTTAGCTGGGATCATAAGGCGTTACAACATCCTGGTATTCGTTATTTTATATTTCTCGAACTTATATGGTATTCGTTTTTGCGACGATTTAATAATAGTTTTTACACTCGCTTAGTGATAGTATCCGCGCCGAATATAGGCACATAGAGTTTGTGGGTATATTTTTTACATGGTTTCAATTTTTATTTAACCCCGAAGGTTGTTTAATATCATGGTTTCCTCGATTATCCTGACGCTGATAGCGATTGCATTTTTGCTTATCGTTATTGAGGATGTGATCCACGTTAACAAAGCCAAAACGACGTTATTTTTTGGTACACTTTGCTGGATTATCTCCTTTATTTTTCCTCTTAATGGGCAAAGCCCCGAAACGATTCAAACCCTCCTAGACCACAATATTTTAGAAATTGCTTCTTTATGGCTGTTTTTAATGGCCGCAATGACCTTTGTCGCCTATTTAAACTCTAAAGGACTCATCGAAAATGTTGTGAACCGGATAATGCCAACCAGCATTAGTGAACGAAAGCTAATGTTTTTGGTAGGGTGTTTTGCATTTGTATTTTCATCTATCTCCGACAACGTAACAGCTACACTGATCTCCTTGGCTGTTATAATGTCATTAAAGCTTGAAGCCAAAAAACTAGTTAAGTACGCCACCTTAATTGTATTTGCAGTGAACTCAGGGGGTGTATCACTTATCACAGGTGATGTAACCACACTTATGATTTTCCTTGATGGTAAAGTAACAATTAGCAATTTATTACTGTTAATTGTGCCTGCATTATTAAGCGTATTATTACTGGCTACTTTATTATCAATTGGTATGAACAAGCAGTTAGAGTTTAAAAAGACTAAATTTAAACGCATTGAAAAAACCGACATTACTATCGCTGTTATTTTCTTCACTACCGTTATTTCTACCCTTACTTTAAGTGTTTTATATAGTGTGCCGCCGTTACTTACCTTTTTACTCGGCCTGTCTATTATGTTTTTAGTCGCACAATTTTTAATGCGCAAAAAAGATATCAATAAAGATATGATCGACTTTATACGTGACATAGAGTACGACACCTTACTGTTTTTCGTAGGTGTGTTATTACTTGTTGGCGCATTAAAAGAAGTGGGCGTGCTAAGCCAATTTACAAACCTGTATACAGTGATGGCGCCAGAGTACGCTAACTACTTAATGGGTATTTTATCTGCAGGTGTTGATAACGTGCCACTAACGGCTGCGTTACTAAAAGCCGACATTGTAATGAGTCAACAGCATTGGTTGTCGTTTACGTATGCAACCGGTGTGGGTGGTTCAATGCTGATCATTGGTTCGGCGGCTGGTATTATTGCTATGAGTAAGGTAAAAGAGCTGACGTTTGCAAGTTACCTTCGCTTATCGCTGTATTTATTACTGTGTTACACCTTTGGTTATGCGGGCTCTTACTTAATGGGTAGTTTTATTTGATTTTATAGTAAAACGACTTGACAGCTAGACGTCTAAACGATAACTTTCAAAGCCGCACTCTTAGTGCGGTTTTGTTTTATTAGCCTCAGGTTAATAATACATTTAGAAGAGGTGCGATACTTAGGTACTTAATGTGAGGCAACGACAGCCTGCGACCATTAAGGAGGGAAGTACTCGCCGAGGAAAATAATGGGTCGTTACCATTGTTTTTCGGTTTATGGGGCTGAATCCTCAAAACTGTCACCAATTTATTAGGTGGAGAGCTTCTGGCAGTAGATTTTTCTTATCTTTATTTCCTGCCAAGTTCTTCTTGTTTTATTGCGGTTTGGATGCCGCGAAAGGAGACGAAATGACTACCCAACCAGTGCCACAAAGTTCACAGTGCACAAAATCAGATTACATTGTTGCCAAATTTGGTGGCACCAGCGTTGCTAACTTTGAGGCGATGAGCCGTTGTAGCGAAATTATCGTAAACGATAAAAATGTACGTATTGTTGCAGTAAGCGCCAGTGCCGGAGTGACCAATCATTTAGTGGAGCTTTGCAAAGCGGGTATTGAAGCCACTAAACGCCAACAGCATATTGATGGTGTCCTTGCGATTCAGCAGGCTATTTTAAATGACCTGTCGTTAGATGAGGATTTAGCCCTTGGGTTTAAT
The DNA here is from genome assembly GCF_000497975.1 of Pseudoalteromonas sp. TB41. Lineage (NCBI taxonomy): Bacteria > Pseudomonadati > Pseudomonadota > Gammaproteobacteria > Alteromonadales > Pseudoalteromonadaceae > Pseudoalteromonas > Pseudoalteromonas sp. TB41. Next base: position 116,405 of record NZ_AUTH01000110.1, read on the forward strand.
CAAACGCTTGATGCATTTCAAACGTTGGCAGCACAAACACTCAATACTGAGCAGCAGTTCGATGAGCTACTTAGCTTTGGCGAGCGTTTATCGTCGTACTTATTTACCCAAGTACTAAGATTAAAGGGTTTAAATGCCACTCGTTTTGATGTGCGCCAGGTGCTTAAAACCGATAGCCAATTTGGTAAAGCAACACCAAATGTGGCCGCCACAGCGCAAGCCGCTAAAACACATTTAATTCCGCTGCTTGATGATAGCGTTATTGTGACCCAAGGGTTTATTGGTAGCGATGCAAACAATTTAACGACCACGCTCGGTAGAGGCGGCTCAGATTATAGCGCTGCACTGCTTGCTGAGGCTATTAACGCTAAAAGTGTGCATATTTGGACTGACGTAGTGGGTATTTTTAGCACCGATCCTCGTTTGTGTGTAAAAGCCACTCCTATTGCGCGTTTAAGCTTTGATGAAGCGGCAGAAATGGCCACTTTTGGCGCTAAAGTGCTGCATCCGGCTACAATTTTGCCAGCCAGTCGCAGCCATATAAATGTGTTTGTTGGCTCAAGCACAGAGCCAGAGCGTGGTGGTACTTGGATTGAACGTGAAAAATCGCAGCTACCAGGTATTCGTGCGGTCACGCAACGTAAAAACCAAATATTATTAACTCTTAAAAGCCCAGAAATGTTATTAGCCAGTGGCTTTTTAGCCCGTATATTTACTATTTTAAGTGAATGTAATATTTCGGTAGACTTGGTTACCACCTCTGAAATTAGTGTAGCAATTACCCTTGATAATGCGCCTAATGCATCACGCCCAGAGCTAGATCAAGAGTGCTTAGATAAACTCGCTGAATTTTGCCATGTATCGGTTGAAAACAATTTAACGCTGGTAGCGTTAATTGGCTCTGAAATTGTTTTGCGCCAACATGAAATGAATTTAATGAAAGTATTAAGTGACTTTAATATTAGACTCATTTGCCATGGTGCAAGTAAACATAACTTGTGCTTTTTAGTTGAGCAAAGCGAGTCTGATGCAGTGGTTCAAGCGATTCATAGTCGATTACTAGAAAGTGATTGCGCTGCGTAAATCGTTAATAGTTATTATTGAGCACCGCCAGTCGGTGCTTTTTTTTGCCACAACGCTAATATCAAACATGTCGTTATGTGCTCCAACCACGGTATTGCTACAAGCTGTAAGCTGAGTGTTATTAAGTTCGTTAAACACATTAGGGCTTAATAATTGAGCAATGGGGCGGCTGGTGGCTTTAGCCAGCGCTTCTTTTAATGTCCAAATCCTAAAAAAATGATGTGCTTGAGCTGTTATATTATCTGTATCGGTTATTAAGCTCACTTCGGCTGGGTGGTAAAAGTGTTTAGCGAGTTTAATAAAAGGGCGCTTTAAACTAATTTTTTCAATATCAAAGCCAAATTGAGTTGATGCTACATTTAACGCTGCACCTACAAAACCATGAGAATGAGAAATACAGCAACTGATCACGTCTGTTGTATTTTTAATATGTAACTCTAATTTACTGTTATCGGGGTTAAATTCAGAACTAATATCACACGATTTTACGCAGGAATAAGCAGCAAAAGTGGTCTTTACTAGGTATTTAAGCACTAAACGTGTGGCTAAATATTCTTGTTTAGCCTGTGGATTTTTACGCCGATTAATAACATTGAGCTCAAAAGGGCTTAAATAGTGGGGTAAATCAAATTCACCCACATTGAGGGTGGTCGCGTTAAGCAACGCAATGCAATGGCTGTTATTTGCTAAAGCGGGCGTGACTGCTAGCTGGTTTTCAAAGTAAGTTACACTCATCATTGCTCGTTATAAATGACGACCGATTACATATTTATTACCCAAAGCTGGATAGTTTGTGAGCGGTTGTTAGTTGTTGTGAGCGCTAAGTACATTTTTATTACTCAGTGGCTCTTAAATATGGTTTAATTCGCATTCGTTAAAATAATAACAGATTTGTAGGTGTATGGCACAAGTGCGTGATGGTTTTCAAAGTCGACTAGGTTTTGTATTGGCAGCAGCCGGTGCAGCGGTAGGTTTAGGTAATATATGGGGTTTTCCTACGCAGGCTGCTAATCATGGTGGCGGCGCATTTTTACTGGTTTACTTTATCGTTATTTTTTTGCTGGCGTTACCTGCTTTATACACCGAGCTGTATTTAGGTTACAAAGCCCAAGCTAACCCTGTTAAAGCGCTAAGCCAAGCATGGCAAGATCATGCCCCTAAAGTGGGAGCCGCAGCAGGCTATATTGGCCTTGCCGGTGCCATCGTTATGTTAAGTTTTTACTCAATTGTGGCCGGTTGGATGCTTTCCTACGCTATAGAGCCTATAAGTAGCTTTTTTGGCTTGCATAGCTTGAGTGAGTTTTTACATAGCGACTCTATGTTACGTAATTTTATTTTTACGCCGCTTATGCTTATTTTAACCGCCAGTATTATTTTAAAAGGGGTGAAGTCGGGAATAGAAACCTGGTCACGCCGTTTAATGCCGCTATTACTTGTTCTCCTTATTGGGCTTATTATTTATATTGCAACGTTAGATGGCGCAAGCGAAGGGTTTGCTGCTTATTTAGTGCCTGACTTTAGTAAAATACTCGACCCTGATTTAATTATTGCCGCAATGGGGCAAGCGTTCTTTTCGTTGTCGCTTGGGGTAGGCTGTATGATGATTTACGGCTCATATTTAAAACCCGGAGCTAACTTACCAAAATTAACCGCAAGTGTTGCGCTACTTGATACCAGCGTGGCGTTTTTGGCGGGCTTATTAATAATTCCGGCTATTTATGTTGCCCAGTACAATGGCGTTGAAGTCTTTAGTAACGGTAAACTAATTGGTGAGGGGCAACTTATTTTTGCCATATTACCTGAGCTATTTGGCACTATGGGTGAAATTGGTTTATTGGTTGGCTTATTATTTTTTGTATTGATGTCGATAGCTTCAGTTACCTCAACTATTTCATCAACTGAGATCCCTGTGGCATTTTTGGTTGAAAACCACAGTGTAGATAGAACCAAAGCAACTTGGGCAGTCAGTGCTGTTGTGCTTATTTGTGCCAGTACCATTATTTTAAACTTTGATTGGTTATTTGGTTTAGTGATTATGGTATTTACCCAATACCAATTGCCGTTGATGGGACTGTTTTATTTTATTACAGTGGGCTGGTTATGGCAGCGTGGTAATAAGCTTCATCAAGCAAGTTCTGGTGCACATTATTGGTTTGCTCAGTACATTCGTTTTGTGTGTCCTGTACTTATGACCTTAGTATTTGCAAATGTAGCGTTTGGTTAATAACTTTTAAACGCGAATTTAAAAATGCCGTTTTAAAAAGCGAACTATTGGGAGTAACCCGAAAGTTCGCTTTTTACATTTTAAATGACTTGATATTACAATACTTGATTGGTTAGCGTTTGCCCTTGAGCAAGCTCGTTTGCATTTTGTAATGTTATATTAGCGATTTCGGTTAGAGCTTCTTGAGTAAAAAAGCCTTGATGCCCTGTTATTAACACATTTCTAAAACTCACTAAACGAGAGAATATATCGTCTTGATTTATTTCGTCACTGTGGTTTTTAAAAAACAGTTCTGATTCTTGTTCGTACACATCAAGCCCTAAGTACCCCAGTTTTTGTGATTTAAGTGCTTTAATACACGCTTGGCTGTTTACCAGTGCACCGCGAGAAGTATTAATGAGCATGACCCCGGTTTTCATTTTATTAAATGCAGCGTCATCGATTAAATGATGCGTGTCTTCGCTCAGCGGGCAGTGCAGTGAAATTATATCGCTTTGGGCAAGTAGGGTATTTAAATCGGTAATAGTGTAATTGCCTGGTTTTGCAAAAGGGTCGCACACTAAAACGTTAGCGCCAAAACCATTTAAAATGTTACACAGTGCCAAGCCTATTTTACCGCAGCCTATAATCCCTATGGTCTTGTTATGTAAGTTAAACCCAAGTAAGCCATTTAAATCAAAGTTGTCTTCGCGCACGCGGTTATAAGCTTTGTGTGTTTTACGACTGAGGGTAAGCATAAGGGCAACACAATGCTCCGCTACTGCCTCAGGGCTGTAGGCGGGTACGCGTAATACGCTGAGGTTATGCTGTTTGGCAACAGGCAAATCAACGTTATTAAACCCCGCACAGCGTAATAAAATAGCGCTAACACCCAATGTGGCAAGTTGCTCAATCACTGCTTTATCTACTGTATCGTTTACAAATACGCACACAGCGTCAAAGTTTTTAGCTAATATTGCCGTCTGCGCCGATAAACTTTGCTCAAAATAAGTAATAGTGATGTTAGAAAAGCCATTTAAACTTTGCTCAAAAAAAGGTCGCTCATATTTCTGAGCACTAAAAAAAGCAATATCCATTAACTAGCTCCAAGTAATCAATTATTTTATTACCATAAACTATTCTTACTATAGATGCTTCACTCTTGTTGTTTTAATTACGACAGGATTATTTTAATACAGCCGAACGGACTCCTAAACGAGCGGTCGTCGGTTTTATAACGGGCACTGATTCTAAGCAGCTTGTTATTACATTATGTAATGACTCCGGTTTAGTTCGCGGTGCATAGCGAGCAACCAGCTGCCCTTGTGCATTAACTAAAAACTTAGTGAAGTTCCATTTTATTGCTCGGTTTTGTGCAATACCTCGTGTATGAGACTTTAAATAACTAAACAGTGGATGCGTATCTGGGCCATTTACCATGACCTTATTAAACACCTCAAAATTAATTGAAAAATGTTTTTGATAATAGTCTTTAATGGCCATTCCCTCTAATGGCTCATTTTTATCAAATTGATTACACGGAAAGGCTAAAATAGTAAACCCATCGTTTTTGTATTGTTGATATAGCTTTTCTAGCGCGCATAATTGCGCAGAAAAATGACATTTACTGGCGGTATTAACAATAAGAACCGTTTTTCCTTTTAGCTGACTCAAAGAAAAATCATCGTTATTACAAAGTGGTGCGTTAAATTGATAAATGCTATCCATAGATTACCTACCTAATTTCCTTATCAGGGAAATTTTAAAAGACTTTCATTCGCTTTTTTAGCGGCCGATTGACATAATCGAGCTTATGTTTCTAAGTTATCAGTTAAATAGGTCATTTTTATGTCAGTTAAAATTGCATTTATAGGTTTAGGCGTAATGGGTTACCCAATGGCAGGGCATCTAGCAAAAGCAGGGCACAGCGTATGTGTTTATAACCGCACAGCAGCTAAAGCACAAAAATGGGTCGAAGATTTTAACGGCAGTTTTGCACCTACCCCGCGTGAAGCCGCAAATGGTGCCGATATGGTCTTTATGTGTGTAGGCAATGACGACGATTTACGTTCAGTGGTATACGGCGATGATGGCGTTTTAGCTGGTATGGACAAAAACACGATTTTAATCGATCACACAACTACTTCTGCTGAGGTAGCGCGTGAAGTTGCGGCAAAAGCGGCTTTACAGCATATCGACTTTATTGATGCGCCAGTATCGGGCGGTCAAGCAGGTGCTGAAAACGGGGTATTAACCGTAATGGCTGGTGGCAACGAAGCGGTATTTGCTAAAGCACAACCTATCATGGCGGCGTTTAGCCGTTTTAGCCAGTTATTAGGCGAAGTGGGCTCAGGGCAATTATGTAAAATGGTCAACCAAATTTGTATTGCTGGTGTAGTGCAAGGCTTAGCTGAGGGCTTACATTTTGCTAAACAAGCAGGGCTTGATGGCGAAAAAGTAATTGAAACCATCTCTAAAGGCGCAGCTGGTTCGTGGCAAATGGAAAACCGCTACAAAACAATGTGGGCAGGCGAGTACGAGTTTGGTTTTGCTGTAGATTGGATGCGTAAAGATTTAGGCATTGCCCTTGATGAAGCTAAAAATAATGGTGCAACGCTGCCAATGACTGCAACGGTCGATCAATACTACGCCGATGTACAGGCTCTTGGCGGCGGCAGGTACGACACATCAAGTTTACTAGCACGTATTGAAGCACTGCATAAAAAGTAATGTAATTGGTAAAAGTAAACTTTTCACAAAAAGGGTAAGAGGTGCTGCGCTTTTAGAGGAAGTGATATACATAAAAATAACTGTAGGTTTTATGTTTTCTCATTTACCTCTCTTGTTGAGATAGTTTTTTGGTTTTTTACCTAGTAACAAAAAACGCGACACTTTTTGCTAAAGGGTCGCGTTTTTCATGGGTTATATACACTAAAGCAAATTACATGCTTTGCGCGTAGTTATACAGTGCTTTTAAAATTGTAAGATTTTTTTCACTGTCATCATGCTCATGCGCTAGGTTTTCAAGGGTGATCATAAAATCTTGTGCGCTGATTGAGGGTTGATCTTCGCCATGCATTAACTTGCTTTGACAATATTGACGCCATTGATCAAGCTCTTGTTGGTTTAGCGTTTGTGGCCAGTTACGGGCGCGGTATCTAAACAACAAAGTATTAAATTTAGGATCTTCAAATTCAAGCTTTAAACTTGCCAAGTCTTCAGGTTTTGCATCACGAATAATCGCAAATTTGGCTTTATCAGCATGGCTAGTAAAGCCATCATATAATAAGTAATCCACGTTCGTGGTGGCGCTGTAATCGCCTTGCTCATTAAATACCTCAGTGACTTTATCGCGAAGCTCGGTATTGGCTTTTAAAATGGCTAAATTAGTCAAGCATTGCTCTCGGTCAATACCCAAGCGAGCAGCGTTTTCAGGCAGTAGTGTTTTAGCTGGTGCTAAAATAGGGCACTTGTTTAAATGCACCAGCTTTAAACCTACGGGTAAATCACCCTCTGCTAAATCTATACGTTTGGTGTATAAACGCTTGCGTAACTCTTCTACATTTAAATCAAGTAATACCTGTGGGTTTTGGGTTAAATCAAAACAAATAACCGCGTTTTTATTAACAGGATGAAAGCTCATAGGTGCCACCCACGTGGTACAACCCTGGGTTGCTGGAATACGCGACGATGTATGCACTAATGGCGTCATGTTAAACACGTCCACCAATTCAGCAAGGGCTTTTTTATTGCGCAAACTAAAAAAGAAGTGATACAGCTTAGGCTGCTTTTCTTTTATTAATTTAGCCAGTGCAATGGTAGCCGTTACATCACTTAATGCATCGTGCGCAGCGGCATGTTCAATACCATTAGCGACAGTTAAATGCTCAAGTTTAAAACTTGGGCTGCCATCTTCTTTTAACGGCCATTCAATACCCTCAGGGCGAAGTGCATAGCAGGCGCGCACTAAATCTATAATATCCCAACGGCTGTTATTGTTTTTATATTCACGCTCATATGGGTCGTAAAAGTTACGATAAAAGCTATATCGGCTTACTTCATCATCAAAGCGAATACTGTTATAACCAGCCACACAGGTATTAGGCACGCTAAATTCGGCATGAATTTTAGCAATAAACTCAGCCTCAACTAAGCCTTTTTGCATCGCCACTTGTGGGGTAATACCAGTAATTAGACACGCCTCAGGATGGGGTAAATAATCCGCTTGCGGCTTACAGTACTCAATAAGCGGCTCGCCAATAATATTTAAATCAAGATCGGTGCGCACACCTGCAAATTGGCTCGGCTTATCCTTTTGTGGGCTTGCCCCCCAGGTCTCGTAGTCGTGCCAGTAAATAGTTGCTTGGTTTTGCTCTTGATAAGCCATTTAAAAACCCTTTAAGTTAGCTTGAAACGGTTTATATACCGCCAAGTTACTAAATTTATGAATTATTTAGATTATGGCATATGGGCGAGGGAGTTTATAGGTGTATGAAATTAAATGGTATGGCATTATGTGGTTAAAAAATAATATGTTGTTTGCTATAAGTATTAAATATTATTTATTAGATAATTTAGTTCGTGTGAGTTATGTGTCTTATATGTAAATTTATGGGGGATTTAAATGGAATTTGAATATATTAATGAGGACAAACTAAATAGTCTTGCTAAAAGCAGAGGTGTGAAGAAGTTAAACGTGCAAAGTGCTGTAAATTTGCTTAAATATGATGGCAATTTTATGAGCGAAGTCAATGAATTATCGTTAAATGGAAAGAAAGTAATTTCAGTTGAAGAGCCAGGCACATATTTATTATTAAATTATTTGTCTGAAATGTTAAAAACAACAGCTAATACCCAACAATCAGATAAAGATTTAATATTAAGAACATTGATTCAACTACTTAGAGAAAAAACTAGTAAATTTATTTACAGGCTTGATATAAAAAAATTTTACGAATCAATCCATCCAGAGGTAATTTACAATAAAGTTTTTAGTGATTTAAGGCTATCGCCAAACTCAAAAAAATTGATTTTACTCTACCTAAATAGTGTGGAGGATTATGGGTTCGAAGGTATAGGAAGAGGGACTACCTTAAGTGGGAGTTTAGCAGAGTATTTTTTAGAAGATTTCGATAAATGCGTATTCCGGTGATGGTGAACACCGATTCCGGTTTTATCGTGAACACTTAAATTCCACGCATTGGGTTCATGACATTTTTAACCTAAGTGTTCACGATGGTCAATTTTAGATTGAATTTTTCTCATAGACTCCCCCTTTAATTTTATCCGATGAGCATTGTGCATTAGTCGATCTAAAATGGCATCGGCTAAGGTATTATCGCCGATGGATTGATGCCATTCTTCGGTGGGTAATTGACTGATGATGGCGGTTGATGAACTGCCGTGCCTATCATCCATGATCTCCATTAAGTCATTTCGTTGTGCCGCTTTAAGTGGCTCAAGCCCCCAATCATCTAAAACGAGTAAGTCGATCTTAGCGAGTGACTGTAACATTCGACTGTAAGTGCCATCTGCTTTGGCTTGTGTCAGCGCAAGCATCAACCTTGAGAGTCGGTAATATTTAACGCTGTAGCCTTTCATGCATCCTGTATGCGCAAGCGCACAAGTGATATAGGTTTTACCGCTACCGCAAGGGCCTGTGATCAGTAAGTTTTGTGATTTATTCAGCCAATCACATTGCAGTAGCGATGCCATCATCGATTGATTGAGACCTCGCGGGTGATGATAATCTATGTCTCTGGCGTTAGCGGCTAATTTAAGTTTTGCCGCTTTAAGTAAGCGTTGTTGTTTTCGGCTCTCTCGGTCTTGGGCTTCACTGTCTGCTAGCAGTTGTAGTCGCTCATCGAAGGACAACCCTTCATAAGTACTTGGTTGTTCCATTTGGCTCACTAAGGCGTTGGCCATACCACTGAGTTTGAGTTGACGAAGCTGAGTTATCGTTTGTTCTAACATAGAATTTCCTTACCTTAATGGAAGCTTTTAGGACCACGGATATTTTCATGGGATTGTGGCAATAACGTCGACGGCTCTTCTTGCGTTCGCGGCAATTTATCTTGGTTGCTACTGAGTATGTCTTTGATATGTTTTAACCGATATAAACTGTATTGATTGGCTATCGCACAGGCGTTATTGAGCCGATCGGCGGGATAGCTTCTTGATAGGTTGAGTAAGCCTAAGCACACACGATACGCTTGTTCTTCATGTTGTTTCTGTGCCAATTGTGCTTTCACCCAGAGCAAAACGTCATCTCCAATATCTTTCGCCCAATTCATTAAACGCCCTGGTGACCATTTATGATGCTTCTCATGCTTTACAGGCATGTGCTCGGATGTGGTGGTCATGCCCGGATGATATTTTCTCGGGTGACTGGTGATGCGTTTATGCTTGAAATAAGCCTCAATCAAGTTGTCTTTGGCATGAAGTTCAAGCTTTTCACCCACCAAGTGATGGGGTACCGAGTAAAGATGGTTATCATACTGAACGTGATAATCAATATTCACTTTGACGTGTTTAATATCCGTGAATTGATAAGCTAGTTTGGGCATGGGCGCGAGGGCGGGTTTGTCGATTGACTCGAACCATGATTGTCGTGTCCCACTCAGTTGCTTAAAGGGCTTATTATTGACCTCAAGCAGTAAGGCTTTGATGCAATGGTTTAGCTCAGCTAATGAGAAAAAGGTTTGGTGTCGTAACTTGGCGAGTATCCAGCGTTCAATGATTTGCACGCCCACTTCGGCCTTGGCTTTATCTTGTGGTTTTCTGGGACGAGCAGGCACAATCACGGTGCCATAATGCGCGGCCAATTGCTGATAACTCGGGTTAACATCAGGGTCGTAGCGACACGCTTTACTGACACCACTGCGTAAATTATCGGGGATAACCATGTCAGGTATACCGCCGATAAATTCAAATGCTCGCACGTGACTGCCGATCCAGTCGGGTAGACTTTGGCTCCAGGTTGCTTCACAAAATGTATAATTTGATGCGCCCATCACCGCCACGAATATCTGGGCGAACTTCACTTCACCCGTCGCATTACAAACAATGGGCATCGTTTGACCCGCATAATCGACAAAGAGTTTTTCTCCTGCTTTATGCACTTGTCGCATCGAACGTTTTTGCTTTTTAAGCCAGGTCATATAGCGATCGCAGAACTGAGAATAGCTGTAACAACGATTCGGATATTGCTGAGTATATTCTTCCCAGAGTAAGTTCTTGGTGACGCCTTTGCCCGTTAATTCTTTTCGAATGGCTGGCCAATCTGGCACTTCAAATCGCTGGGATGGCCGAGTGTCGGCGCGAGGATAGAACTGACTAGCAAGCACAGAATCATCAAGCTCGTCGGGCAGTGGCCAACTTAACGATAAAGCTCTGGCTTTAGTGAGTAGTTTTTGAATACCACCGACACTGATCTTAGTGCTGGCACTTATTTTTCTGACACTGAGTTGGGCAGCAAAATGTAGCCTCAACACTTCTCGAATTTTACGCATTGTGATCCTCTTAGTCGCCATATCCCTTCCTCAGTAATACAAAAAGGAAATAGCTTAACAAAGTAATTAATAATCAATGCGTTGAAATTGTACTGGTTTGGTGTGAACACCGATTCCGGAAAATCAGTCAAAAGTGTTCACGATAAAACCGGAATGAGCGTTCACGCTAAAACCAGAACGGGTGTTCACGATGGGCCGGAATCACTGTTCACGATGCTCCGGAATATGCA
>NZ_AUTH01000111.1:0-35516 GCF_000497975.1 Pseudoalteromonas sp. TB41
AAGTAAAAGATCCACCTTCTAAAGAAGGTGGCTTTGAATTAGCCCCCTAAAAGGGGGCGTTGTTTACTCCAGAGTTAACTGAGCTTGCTCTTGTCTCTCCTCCTTCTGCTGATGCCTGACATATCTTCGTATTATTTCTTCGTTTATGCCTACCGTATCAACAAAGTATCCTCGCTGCCAAAAATGATTACCCCATAGCTTGTTCTTTCTTAAGTACGGATATTTACTAAACATTTTTAACGCTATTTTACCTTTCAATGCGCCCATTAACTTTGAAATTGACAGTTTTGGCGGCACTTTTACTACTAAGTGTACGTGAGCTATTTGTACATTCAGCTCAACAACTTTGCACCCAAGCTGTTCGCAATAAACCTGAATACACCTGTAGACATCCCTACCTATTTTATTTTTAAGGAGCCTAAATCTATACTTAGGTGTCCAAACTATATGATATTGACATCGCCAATACACATGCGATGCTTTCTCGTATCTACTCATGTTTTTTCCTTTTGTGACTTCGCTAAAAATCAACTAAGGAATTAACATGAGTACTTTTTACAGGCAAAGCCATTTGATGATAACCACCTACTGAAGTAGGTGGTTTAGGGGCTGAAAATAAAAAGGGCCTAATGGCCCTCTCACTTATCTGAAAAAGAAAAGTTTAGTGGCTACCACCACATTTACCTTCGCCGCACTTGCCTTCTTTTTTAGCCTTAGCATCACCGCCGCATTTACCTTCGCCGCACTTGCCTTCTTTTTTGGCCTTAGCATCACCGCCGCATTTACCTTCGCCGCACTTGCCTTCTTTTTTCGCTTTAGCATCACCGCCGCATTTACCTTCGCCGCACTTGCCTTCTTTTTTCGCTTTAGCGTCGCCGCCACATTTACCTTCGCCGCACTTGCCTTCACCAGCGTCTAATTGATAACCAGCTACCATTTGTTGAAATTCAAATGGGTTGGCTTGTACATCTGCACTGGCCATACTTGCACTGCCAACAACCACTGCGCCGAGTGTTAATGCAATTGAATTTTTCTTTATTGTATTCATTTTTTATTACCTTCTAAACTTGTTGAACATCATTATACAAGTAGACCTGCATAAAACTAAAAACTTTCACATTATCTATTTTTTCAAAAATAACTTAGTAAACTAACTATAAACCCTAATAAGCGTTTTATCAATTTATGATTTACAGGTAAACTGGCGCTCTTTTTCAGTAATAAATTAATCACACTATGAAACTTGTTTTAGCACCGATGGAAGGTGTCGTTGACTTTAAAATGCGCCAACTACTCACCGACATAGGTGGCTTCGATCTTTGTGTGACCGAATTTATCCGTGTTGTAGATACTTGCCTTCCAGATAAAGTATTTCACCGTTATTGCCCTGAACTTAAAAATGCGGGGCTCACTCGTAGTGGTACTCCAGTTCGCATTCAGTTATTAGGCCAAGTAGCCGACGTGTTAGCAGAAAATGCTGTAAAAGCAATTGGCTTAGGCTCTCATGGTGTTGATTTAAACTTTGGTTGCCCAGCAAAAACGGTGAATAAAAGCAAAGGGGGCGCTGTTTTACTCAAAGACCCTGAACATATGTATTCAATAATTAAAACTGTAAGGGATGCCGTAGACGCTGAACACGAGGTAAGTGCAAAAATTCGCTTAGGTTTTGATGATGATAGTAATAGCCAAGAAATTGTCGATGCCGTTGTTAGCGCTGGTGCTAACAGCATTGCTATACATGCACGTACTAAACGCGATGGCTACAATCCACCCGCCTATTGGGAAAAAATCCCTCCTTTGGTCAAAGATAAAAAAATTGCAGTGGTCGCCAATGGGGAGATTTGGCAGGTAGAAGATGCCCTTTTATGCCAAAAGCGCAGCGGTTGCACTGACTTAATGATTGGTCGTGGCGCGCTTTCACATCCTGATCTAGCAAGAAAAATTAAAGCGCAGGTTAATAAAGAAAGCTACAGTGAACTGACATGGGAAAATATTTTACACCATATTATTCATTCATCTATGCACCAAACAGCAAGCAAAGATACTAAATACTTTGCATCTCGAACAAAACAATGGCTTGGTTATTTAAAACGCCAATATCCACAAGCAGGACTATTATTTGATGAAATTCGTCGTTTAAAAGCCAAGGATGAAGTAGCCGAAGTGTTAAAGAAGTATGCGAAAGCGCCACAATTTGATACAAATCATAACATCTAAGATAATCTAACTAGATAATAGCAGTATCACTGAGGACTAATTTAAGGGTTATACTGCTAATGCATCATCAGCAACGACTAAACGATGAAATTGAAAGTGTTAAAGCGACTATATTAGGCTTGCTATCACAATCTACACACCCTACACATCAAAATTTGCTTTGTATACTAACCCGTACCTCAAATGAAGAGTGGCTTGATATAGCAGCTCAGCAATTAGGCACCGAGTATAATCCCTTGATTGAGCGTATGAATAAGCTTGAAGCGGCAATAAGCCAAATTGACATTGGCCAGTATGGTTACTGTTGTGACTGTGAGGAAAAAATATCAGCGCAGCGCTTGGAGCAAGACCCTGCAGCGCAGCGATGTGATCAGTGCGCTAGTTAATAGCGCACTAAAGTTTAATTAAGTAGTTGTGGAGCAAAACTAAACGCTTGCCCTGGATAAAAAAGAATATCTTCAACTAATAAAGTCGCTTCCTCTTCACTTATGTTTAATCGTTTAAGTAAATTTAAGCGTGCTTGTGACAATGTCCAAGCGTGATAATGCACCCCTAGATCAGTTTCCATCATAGCCATATAGAGCAATTCATCGGCTGGTTCTAATTGTGAAGCGTTAGCCCTCAGAGGTAATAGCGTATAACCCGTTAACCAGTCTAAACCCGCTATTTTCGAATCAGTTAAAAGTAATGTGGTAAGCTGTGAGGCATTTGAGGCTTCTACCGTTGTTTGCTGTTTTTGACTCTGCATTGATTTGAATTTGCTATCAATACGACTTAGCCACTCAAGCGGTGAGAGCACAGCATTTGCAAAATAATTTAATTTACTTTGATACCACTGACTGCCATTAGCAAGGCCTGATAAACCAATGCTGCCTCTTGGCTTATAGTCCGCCAAATAATTGTTTAACTCACTCAACGCTGCATTAAGTTCAACCGGTGTGTTAGTGCGATTTATGGCTTGTTGCACGTACTTTTTTAAATAACTATGTTCAACTTTATTTAGCTTTAAATTACTTTGCTCGGCAGCTTCTAGCTGAGATTTTACAAACCTTAACCATTGCTCAATATTTTTATACTGGGCATCATTTTTCGCCATAGTGAGCATATTAGCCAAAACATTTGTTTGTGCAGGCCATGCAAAATAGCGCTCTGGGAATCGCTCAGCAATAACTAAATAATTAACCTGATTGGTTTGCTCTGCTGATAACTGCATTTGCATTAGCTGCTGATAAATAGCGTGGCGACGCTCTAAATAAGCATCTGTAAAAGGGAGCTGCTCATTACTGAGCTGTGTAACCTGTGAATTCGGCTGCGCACTTAAAGCCGTATTAAGTGATATTAACGCGCTTTGCGCTTCTTCATAAGATGAAAATATATCCGTAGGCTTAGAGCAAGACGTTAATAGCAAACAAAATAGCAGTGAAATAATAGGCGTTTTTTTCATGTCAATCCCAATAAAAAAAGCCCCAATGGGGCTTTTTAAAAATACTAGAGTACATTAAATACTAAATTTTAACACCGTTGCGAGCGGCTTTATCTTTAATATATGTAGCCCAACCTTTAGCAAACCTACGTGTGCTTGGGTCGTCCATGGCTTTAGTAATAGCAGCATAAGCTTGCTTATACTTACCTTGGTAGTAAAACGCTTCAGCTAAATCTGAATAAATAGTGCCTTTTTTATCAGAGCCAAGCTCTAATGCTTTGTTCAAACGAACAACAGCAGCGCTGAATTTTTCAGATTGTAAAAGTAATGAACCTGCTTTGCGGTAAAGCTCAGCGTCGTCATCAAATTTAGCAGCTTCTTCGTAATACTTAGCAGCTTTCTCTATATCTTTCGAACGATGGTAGTTACTAGCAATCGCGCTAATATTTTGCTTAGTGCGTTTTACTTTCTCTTCTTTAACAGCCTTTTCAAGCGTTACTGCTGCTTTGTAAGGAATTTCGTTTAAAGAATAAAAGTTAGCCAGTACTTTGTATTCAACTTCGTTTTCGAAGTAACCATTCTTGTATGCAACTTCCATAGTTGCTAGACCTTTTTGGTAGTCTTCGGTTTGTAAATAATACTTACCTAAACCTACCCAAGACTTTTTGTCTTCAGGCCATACACGAACAATTTCTTCTGCAACTTTAACCATATCTTGATATTGCTTTTTCTCAAAATAGGCAGCTAATTTAAGTTGATAAGGAGCTTTATTTGGCTCTTCAGATAACTTAATTGCTTTGTTTGCCGGTTCAAGAACCTGATCAAATTGTTTAAGCTCATAGCTTGCTTGCGCAATACGAGTGTAAACTTTCGGGTCCTCTTCACCTGTGAAGTCCATCCAATCAGAATATGCTTGCTTGGCAGCACTGTATTGTTCAGTACCCGCATACATATCGCCCAAGGTTTTTAAACCTTGAGCCTGATCAGCAAAGTTCAATACATCAGGTGCAATCGCTGCTTTCATATACTTAATTGCAACTTTGTATTGCTCTTTTTGAGCGTACATGCTGCCTAAGTAACGATTAACAGTTGCTTTATCAAAGTCATTAGACGGTTCTAACTCTTTCAATAACGCTATTGCACCATCAACATCATCTTCGTTATACAAATCAAACGCTTTAATTACTTTTTTACCAGTACGTTCGCCCATGATTTTAGTTTTTGCTTTCTTACGCTCTTCAATCTTTGCGTAATCTGGCGCCGCTAAAACAGGTGCAGTTAATGATGCACCTGACACAGACATAAGAATTGCAAGTGCAGTTACTTTAGAAAAATTTCTCATTACTCGCCTCCTTAGTTGCCTTGGTTAAGTTTAAAGTCTAGTTGAACTTGTAAACCAACTTGCTTTTGTGGTTTCCCGTCAATGATCTTAGGACGGTATTTCCACTTACGCAATGCACGTTTAGCTTCACGGTCAAAGATACGTTTTGGATCTGCGTCGATAACATCAACGTCAATCACGCCACCTAACTCATCAATTGTGAACGAAAGTTGAACCCAACCTTCTTTACCATCACGTGCTGCTTGTGTTGGATATTTTGGTTCAATACGAACGATAGGTGTCGCATCACCATCTCGTCCAAATGCACCTGGACCACTTAGTCCACCGGCCGTGCTTCCCACATCGATACTTGGCATATTAAATGACAAGCCACCAGTATTTGGGTTGCTATTTTCCGGCTGTGGCGGCTGCGGTTTAGGCGGCTGCTTTGGCGGTGGCGGAGGCGGAGGCGGTACACGCTTCCTCTCCTGCACCTTAGATTCAGGCGGATTCGTCATAATTTCGACTATGATCTGCTCTTTTTGTTCCGTATTACGGTCAGCCCCACCAGAGATGAGGTATGCCATGAAGTAGAACAAGCCGAAAGTAACTGCCCCACCTGCAATCAGTGAAAACAGAAAACGAATCATTACTGATCTCCAGCTATTGAAATTCTCAGGTTATCACCCGTCGCTTTAATCTGGTCCATCACTTTAACCACTGTGCCGTGTTTTGCTTCTTTATCAGCTTGCAAAATTACAACATCAGTAGGTTGTTCTGCTAATAAACTTTCGATTTTTGCTGAAACACGTTCAACATCAACTTGCTGTTTATCAATCCAGATTGCACCGTCACTACGAATTGCAATAAAAATGTTAGCATTTTTTTGCTTCGTAGCTTGGGCAGCTTTTGGTTTATTGACCTCGATACCAGCCTCTTTAACGAACGATGTAGTTACGATAAAGAAAATAAGCATGATAAATACGATGTCAAGCATTGGCGTCATATCTACCGCTGCTTCTTCTTCTTCACGAAAACGTTGTTTACGTGCCATATTTAATTCTCTCTCTAGTGATGAGGCATACTATCTACAAGCTTGGCTTTCACCATTCTCGCTCTTGCCTCAAGGCGTGAGCTAAAGAATACCCCAGATAGTGCCGCAACCATTCCAGCCATTGTTGGGATTGTTGCCATTGATATGCCTGATGCCATTAAACGTGCATTACCTGTACCTTGGGTTGCCATCGTTTCAAAAACCGCGATCATACCCGTAACAGTACCAAGTAAGCCTATTAAAGGACATATAGCTACTAATGTTTTAATCAACAACATACGCTGATCTAATTTTTCAGACGCTTCAGAAATCCATGCTTCACGGATTCTGTGTGCGTACCAAGACGTAGTGTCTTGGCGGGCATCCCACTTAGCTACAATTTCCTTCGTTAAACGAGGAAACTCAGCAAGTAAGAACCAATAGCGCTCAATCATTAAAACCCACATAAGAAAGAGTGCTATCGCGACCACGTATAAAACCTGGCCGCCTGTGCCAACAAAATCCCTGATAGATTCCCAGATCTCCATCAGGACTAGCATTAGGCTTTCTCCTTCTCCGCGTGAGTCGCGATGATACCCGCGCTTTGCTCATCAAGGATATGTAGTACCGACTTACTACGACCTGCAACAATTGAATGAAGTAGGATAAGTGGTAGTGCTGCAATTAGACCTAGCGCTGTAGTTACAAGTGCTAGAGAGATGTTACCAGCCATGATCTTCGGATCGCCCGTACCGAACAATGTGATTGTTTGGAACGTTAGGATCATACCGATTACCGTACCTAGTAGACCTAGTAATGGTGCGATAGCAGCAAGGATCTTGATGATGTTAATACCCGCTTCGATGCGTGGCGTTTCACGTAGAATCGCTTCATCAAGTTTAAGCTCAAGGTTTTCAACATCTTGATTTTTGTTGTCAGAGTACACTTTAAGAATACGACCCAATGGGTTGTTTGTATTCGGTGTAGACAAGTTCTTAAGCTGAGCTTTGATCTTAGAAGTAGTAAGCGCTAAATCAACGAAACGTACTAAGAAGATTAAAAGACCTACAGCAAGCAATACGGTGATGATGTAACCAACTTCAGCACCTTGCTCGTAGTACTCCATAAGAGACTTCTTCTGCGTGTTGATACGTAAGATTGCACCACGTGTAGGATCCACGTATACGCCAGCGTAGTTATCAGCTGAAGTACCTTCTAGATCAGAAATACCTTTTAAGATATAGCTGTCAGGTTGCTTACCTAGAGGCTGTATAGACTTAGTCTCTGGTGAGTAGATTAAGTAGCCATCGTCTGTAACTAAGTTGAAGTTACCGATACGTGTTACTTTTTTCATTGACGGGTTACCGTCAAGACCTGCAACTTCAGTTTCAAACGTTGAAACTTTAGCTGACTCAGTCATTTCTGTTTGAAGTGAAATCCAAAGTTCTTCTAGTTCACGAACTGTTGGAAGTTCTTTAGCCGCAGCTAATGAACGAAGTACTTCAGCACGACCTGGTTTTTCAGCACTTACTAAAGATGCTTCAATTGAACCAATCGCGTCAGCTGCTGCACGACGAACAACACCAAACATTTCACCTAACGTACCTTGCGCGTTTTGAAGAGCTTGCTCTTTTTCCGCTAAAGTATTTTCGTTTTGTGCATATTCTTTGCTAAGACGATCACCACGTGCTTTTTCAGCAGCTAATTGGCTTTTCGCTTTGTTAAGTAACGCTTGCTTATCAGCACGATCTGATAAGAACTCTTGTTCACGTTGCTTATTGATTTTCCCTTCAGAAATACGCTCTTGCTTTACTTGCTCAAGAATTTTATCTAAAGCATCAGTATTTGCATGTGCATTAAGCGCGGTACCGGCAGAAACAGACAGTACTGCTGCAACAGCAAAACCTTTAAATAGTTTCTTCATTATTGATTACTCCGCGCCAAAAATTGGTAGTTTAACAAGTTCTAGTGTCGCTTGCTTACGCGCCATACGGATCACTTCTTTAACAGGCTTTAGGTATTCTTCACCTAATTCTTTCCACTGTTTAGTGTTGTTATCCCACACCCAAGCGTGTTTTAGATCGAATGATTGCGCTACATAAGTGATACGACCTAAACGACCGATATCAACGTTAATGCTACGACCATCAACATCTAAAGTACCTTGAGAAGCAGTTACAGCTGAACTGTATGCTGTTTCAACAGTGTACGCTTCAAGTACCTGACGGAACTTCTCAGACGTTGTTACAGATGCAGATGCCATGATCTCACGTAATCTTTCAACACGTCCAAGACGTGTTTCAAGGTTAAATGGAACGTCCGCTTTGATGAATTGCTCAAGCGTATCGATCATGCGATACATCAAAGGCACAACGTTTTGTTTAGTGTTATCGATAGTCGCGATTTGACGATCGAACGATGCGATAGACGCATTTTGGTCAGCGACCAAACGTGCTACGTGATCGTTGTACACTTTCATAAGTTCAGTCTCATCAACGATGCTACGGTACTCAGCGATTAGCTCCTGAGTTTGACCATATACATTGTCAATTTTAGTTTGAGACTTAACCGCAGCCTTTTGAATTGTTTGACCTGCTTTTTGCACGTCATTCAAAGGATCTGCAATCACATTGCTGCTTGCAAATGCAAAAGCGCCAACCAACGCAGTTGCTACAAGACTCTTTCTGATTTTAACAGACATAGTTCCCAACCAATTAAGTAATGTTACTTTTATAATTTAATTATCAACCCGCAAGGGGAAGACAACCCTGATATCTTTTAATAGATATCAACTTACCAATAATGCTAAATGCATTAAGTCATGTCAACTTCATGTTTCGCATAACCTATAAATAAATCAGCTTGTTTGTAAGATATTTAAAGGGCTCACACAAAAAAATTAACATTATCGTAACTAACGTGACAAATGCAATTTCAGCAAAGCCAGATAT
The DNA here is from genome assembly GCF_000497975.1 of Pseudoalteromonas sp. TB41. Lineage (NCBI taxonomy): Bacteria > Pseudomonadati > Pseudomonadota > Gammaproteobacteria > Alteromonadales > Pseudoalteromonadaceae > Pseudoalteromonas > Pseudoalteromonas sp. TB41. Next base: position 8,946 of record NZ_AUTH01000111.1, read on the forward strand.
AGTAAGAATACCGATAAACCACCTAGTTAAAGTAAACAAAAATATAACATTTAAAATTAACTTAATCGTGGCTGAAAAAAAATTAAAAATAAGCTTATTTTCTGTCCCGAATATTCTTTTTTAGTGGTTTTTGAGACTTTTTAAGCTAAAAATACAGCTAATCGTTATTATTCGCGCATTCGTCGCATAGTAATAAGGACGTGCCGATTACCTAAAAAGCAATACAAAGGAGGGGAAATAGATTACAAAGAATCATTTTTATTAACACCTGTGTTTTTTGTTTCTACTGATCATTAATATCCTGCCGATTTTTTATATTTTTCCATGGAGAAATATCAATCTTACGCACTTTTATGAACTCAATATAATTAAACTTACATCAAGCAGTAGACTAAATTTAAATCGCTAGGCGATCATTGGCCAACAACGGACTAGCCATAAAGGTTTAAGTTTAATTTGGTATATCGGAGTTAAAAATATGAATAACGGATATCAGAAATGAAAAGCAATACAGAGAAATTAAAAATAGAGTTGATAATTATTTAAGAATTATGGTGAAACAGGTTAGTGTTTCACCACGATGAACTTAGGTTCACATAATAAATTATGCTACTTCTACGTTCTCAGCTTCAGGGCCTTTTTGACCTTGCTTGATGCTGAAAGTCACTGCTTGACCTTCGCTAAGAGTGCGAAAACCAGAACCAGTGATTGCGCTGAAATGTACAAACACGTCAGGACCATTTTCTTGTTCAATGAAACCAAAGCCTTTAGCTTCGTTGAAAAATTTTACTTTACCAGTAACCGACATACTAAATTTTCCTGTAAGTCAATAATTAAAATTCAGCCATATAATTATGGCAATATCCTCCCTGAGTCAATGCCCAAAAAACTGGAGGTGATAGTACAGGAAGAAGTAATAACCAAACCGGTAACCTTAAACGCAGCACAATACCGTAATTCAATACGCAAAAACTCAAAGCCAATTAAGATTAACACATTAAAAATTTTTTAGCTCTATTAATTAGGATTTATTTTTGAAGTTTCATTGTTTTACTAACTACGGTGTAACCTTTTAATTTTTATAGAAAATAACAAGAAAAATATTGTATTTTTTATAAACAGATTACAATTGCTTTAAAATAGTTTTTATCAGTATGTTTTTTAGCCACTTAAAATAAAAAACCACCTTGAATTTAAGGTGGTTTAAAGTTTAGTGTTTAAATATTACTATTTAACTTGCCAGTCAATAACGCTCTCAGCTTTGATTGGTACTACTTCAGAGTCACCTAGCGAGTAGCTTGCCGGCACTGTCCAAGGCGATTTTTCTAAGGTAATAGTGTCGGTATTACGCGCTAAGCCATAAAAATCTGGACCAAAATGGCTTGCAAAGCCCTCTAACTTATCAAGCGCATCAGCCTCTTCAAAAGCTTCAGCATAAAGTTCAATAGCAGCATGTGCAGTGTAAGCACCTGCACAACCGCATGCAGCTTCTTTTTTATCTTTATAATGTGGCGCTGAATCAGTGCCTAAAAAGAATTTTTTATTGCCACTCGTTGCAGCCGCCATAAGTGCTTGCTGATGAATGTTTCGCTTTAATATAGGTAAGCAATAATAATGTGGGCGAATGCCCCCTGCTAACATATGGTTACGGTTATATAGTAAATGATGCGCAGTAATTGTAGCTGCTACGTTATCAGAGGCACTTTTTACAAACTCGACTGCATCTTTCGTTGTTATGTGCTCAAGAACAATTTTAAGCTCAGGGAAGTCAGCGACAACATCGCCTAGAATAGTCTCTAAAAACACTTTTTCACGGTCAAATATATCAATAGACGAGTCGGTTACTTCACCGTGGACGAGTAACAGCATGCCAACTTCTTGCATTGCTTTTAACACCGGATAAATATTTTTAACCGATGTTACGCCAGAATCTGAATTTGTGGTTGCACCCGCTGGGTACAATTTAGCTGCAAATATTTTACCCGTTGCTTTTGCCTTTTTTATCTCTTCTGGTGTCGTTTTATCAGTAAGATAAAGTACCATTAGTGGCTCAAACTGACCTTGAGGTTTCGCTGCCATAATGCGCTCTCGGTACGATAATGCGGTTTCAGTACACGTGGCTGGCGGTACTAGGTTTGGCATAATGATCGCGCGGCCCATATAACGACTGATATCACGTACTGTATCTTTTAGCTGATCCCCGTCGCGTAAATGTACATGCCAATCATCGGGTCTAGTAATCGTTAAAGTTGTCATTTTGCTCGTCATCGTAAAATCCTAATGCTTAAGTTAACTGATCATAGGCATATGGGGTTTTCGAGTAAAGACCTTATTAAAAATAATCCTTAGATACTATATATAAAGTAAACTTTACACTTCACGCTTCTCATTTATCGTTTTATTTTGTAGAAAGGTTAATATTAGGTTAACGTATGTACCTTTAATAATTATAAGGCCTACCTTCGTTGCCTATGTCGAACACTATCGATACTACTAAAGCGCTCGAAACTAAAACGGAACAATTGAGTATAATCAATCAGTTCTCCTCAAGTTTATTGCAACTGAATACGTTAGAAGCGCTTTTTAGTTATGTCACCACACAAGTTGTTAATCGACTTGGATTTGTCGACTGCGTGATTTATTTAGCCGATGACAGCCAATCTACGCTAAATCAAGTGGCGTCTATGGGTATTGAAAACGAACACACTAGTTACCAGTCAGAACGAAAGTTAATCCGCTTTAATGAGGGGATAACGGGCTATGCTGCATCAACTGGGCAAGCGTTAATAATAGGCGATGTAACTAAAGACAGCCGCTACATTGCTGATGAGCGCCCTGCACAATCAGAGCTGTGTGTGCCTTTAATATATAAAGATAAAGTACTCGGCGTAATTGACTGTGAACACCCAATAAAAAATTACTTTACCAGTTCACATTTAGAAATTTTAACTACCGTTGCCCACTTACTAAGCGCAAAAATAAATCAAGTGAATACCGTCAACAGCTTGCAAGATACCGTTCGGCAACTTAATAATGCGCAAAAATTAGAAAGTAGCCTACTGCAAATAGCTAACTTAACCTATAAAGCACAAAATTTAGATACCTTTTTTAAATCGCTGCATGTGATTATTGATAGCCTTCTTAATGCAAGTAACTTTTTTATTGCTTTGTATGATAAAAAAGAAGATGTTCTAGATTTTGTCTATACCGTTGAAGGCGGTGTACAAACAAACACACATAAAATTATTTCAAAAGATCAGTTAAAAGAAACAGCCTCTTACTATTTATTAATTAACGAGCGCCCTTTACTGCTTGATAAAGAGCAATACCGACACTATATAGAGCAAGGCCACTTTAAATTGGTCGGTGAACTAGCAGACTCTTGGCTTGGTGTGCCATATAAAGTTAATGAGCGCATGAGTGGCGTTATTGTCGTACAAAGCTATGACAAGCAACATTACTACAACGAACATGATAGCTCGCTGTTGACGTATGTGAGCCGACAAATAAGTATGGTTATAGACAGGCATTTAGCCCGCCAAGAACTCGAGCACAAAGCACTGCATGATGAACTAACAGGGCTTGCCAATCGTTCGTTACTAATAGAAAGAATGAAGCATGCAATTTTACGCTTGAATCGTGCAAAAAAAGGTACTTTTCATGCTCTGCTCTACCTTGATTTCGATCGCTTCAAAAGTATTAATGATTCGTTAGGCCATGAAGTAGGTGACTATTTTTTAATTGCTATTTGTAAATTGATTACTCAAACCATTCGCAATACTGATACCTTTTCTCGCTTAGGTGGCGATGAGTTTGCTATTTTTATGGAAAATCTCAGTCATCATGACCAAGTAAACGATGCCCTCGCTCGAATAAAAACCGCCCTGTCAGATCCCATTGATATTGATGGTCATTTACTGCAACCCTCTACCAGTATTGGCATTGCATTTAGCGATAATGTAAACGATGAAGCATTTGTTTTATTACAGCAATCAGACGCGGCTATGTACGAAGCAAAATCATCAGGGCGTGGCCAAGTTAAGTTTTTTAATAATGTCATGCGTAACAAGTTAAAAACACATGCCGACCTTGAAAATGATTTACAACACGGTATTGAGCATAATGAGTTTGAACTGTATTTTCAGCCTATTTTTAACATTACTAGCAGTGACGTTATGGGGTTTGAAGCTTTAGTACGTTGGCATCACCCACGAAAAGGGTTTGTATCGCCAGGTGACTTTATCCCCATTGCAGAAAAAACGGGGCAGATTATTAATTTAGATTTGCATTTGCTCGACCTTGCAGCACAGCATATCGCTTTATGGCAACAACAAGGGCATCGTTTTTTACGCGTTACGGTTAATGTTTCATCTCGCCACTTCGCAAGTTTAGAGTTTGTAGATCAGCTTCACGCGATCTACAAAAAACATCAACTACCTTTAGGCTCATTATGTCTAGAAATAACCGAATCGGGATTGATTGAAAACTTAGAGTTAGCAACACAAATTATTCAAGGATTGTCGCCTTTAAAAGTATTGCTCTGTTTAGATGACTTTGGCACCGGTTACTCTGCCCTTGGTTACTTGCATCAACTGCCTATTCATGTCCTTAAAATTGATAAAAGCTTTATCGATAATTTAAAAACCACGGCCAATCCATTGATTGATGCTATTTTAACCTTAGCCATTTCATTAGATCTTATTGTTATAGCAGAAGGGATAGAAAGCCCTGAACAACTCGCTATTTTGCAAAAAACCCAATGTGATTATGGCCAAGGCTTTTTAAAGTCTAAACCTGTTACAGCAAAAGAAGCTATTTTACTAATACATAGCCCTCTTTAATTAATAAGCCAGGGTTGCTGGCTTTTAAAAATCACAGTAATTTCTTACACGCTTTTGCCAGCCCATTAGCTGGCTGTTCTGTTGAATGCTATATGACTTATTTTGCCAACACTAACTCATGCGACGTCACTTTACAGCTTTTTACACTCTGCCTTATAACTACTTACTTAAGTAAGGGTCTATTTAACCAGTAGAAAACCTTATAATTAGTTTTATGTCACATTGTTCTCAGTAAAATCTTTAACGCCATTAGAGAATGCTTTAATACGTTATATTATTTAAAGACGTATACGAATTAGTATTAATGTGCGCCAATGAGTAGCGGCTAATCATTAAATCCCTGCATTCGCTGCTTTTTTCAATCGTGTATCCTTTGAATCCGAGTTGCGTTTACTGAGCTTTTGCCTGCCAAACCCTTCGCCGTAAATTTTAATTCGCATTTTAACCTCGCTATGAAACATCTAAATATTAATGTCGCGCTATAACCTACTTATTTTAGAGAGTTACATAACAATAAAGTTATCTGTTACCAGAACAATAATCATTAATAAAAAACTCAAACAAACATGAGACAAGTTCAACAACAAATAAAAAACTAAACACTATTTGACTCAGCAAAGTTAAAAAACTTAATGTTCGCAGTAAAAAACACACTAAAGTGCAATTTTATAGCCATCCAGACGTTGAAACGGTTTTTATAAAGGCGTAGTATGTAATAAATCTGAGCTATACTCACCATATCCATGAGATTTATTAAAGATGATTGACATTAAACACTTAAAAACAATTGCTACCCTTAAAGAAACGGGTTCTCTCGTCAATACAGCCCGCGAACTATTTTTAACTCAGTCAGCTTTATCACATCAAATCAAAGATTTAGAAAACAAATTAGACTGCCAGTTGTTTGAGCGTAAAACTCAGCCAGTCCGATTTACACCTCAAGGTATGTTATTACTTGAATTAGCACACGAAATATTACCTAAATTAGAAGCCACCAAGTGCCGACTCAAAGAAAGCCTAAACCAGCCTATTTCGCAGCTGCGTTTAAGCGTTGAATGTCACGCCTGTTTTCATTGGTTATTGCCTACTATCAAAGAATTTAATAACTTTTGGCCTGATATAAAAATTGATTACGAGCGTGGCTTTAGTTACGACGCTATCCCAGACTTATTAAATGATGAATTAGATCTCGTGCTTACATCAGATATTCGCGACCCTGACAAACTCGAATACGCCCATTTGTTTGACTTTAAGCTGAAACTGATTGTGGCACCAGATCACGACTTAGCGAAAAAAGCCTATGTAACTGCGCTTGATTTGAAAAGCGAAACTATTATTTCTTACCCTATTCCGCGTGAGCGCCAGGATATATTTAAGCATTTCATCCAAAATGCGCGTTTTGACGGCACGCTAAAAACGGTTGATCAAGGTTTACTTATATTTCAATTAGTCAGTGCAGGTATGGGTGTGGCCGCCTTACCCGATTGGTTAGTAACCCCGTATGAAAGCCAAGGGTTAATTAAGTCAATTCCACTGGGCGCGCTTGGTTTAACTCGTCCAATGTACTTAGCGATGAAAAAAGATATGAAAGACAATCCAGTTTATCGTCACTTTTTAAACACCTGTAAATTAAATAACGGTCGATAAACCTTAAACTTATGAGTAACATGCTAATAAATATACTTAACCATGTTGCTCATTATGTTTGAACTAAAAAAAATACTGGGCGGCTTGCTCATGCCGTTACCTTTGTTGGGTTTAGTAAGCCTAATATTACTTATTTTTGCGCTCAAACAACGAAAGGTCACAATCGCTTTATCTTTAATGAGCCTTGTAACTTTGCTAGTTGCCAGCACCCCTTTGGTGGCCAACTTACTGATTAAAAATAGCCAACCAACCTCATTGGCATTTAATTATCTTAAACACCCCAATATAGATAAAATTGTGGTGCTTGGCTGTGACATAAACCCCAACCCTGCATTGAGTGCTAACAGTCAGTTAGGTAATTGTGCGTTAACCCGTTTGGTGGAAGGAATAAGACTTGCTAACATTTATCCTCATGCGCAGCTGATTGTTTCAGGTGGGGGGTATGAGAAAGTCACCAACAGCGCGTTAATGTATAAAACCGCAATTAGCTTAGGTATTAATAAAAATCGTATTGTGCAAAATCCAAACGCAATGGATACCGCCCAAGAGGCAAAACTTTTAGCCTCAAAACTCGTTGATTACAAGGTCGCTTTAGTCACCTCAGTAAGCCATATGCCCAGAGCAAAGAATTTATTTAATGCGCAAGGCATTAACGTTATCCCTGCCGCAACCGACTACCACAACTTTGCCGCTTTCCCTTGGTATAAACAACTCATACCCAATGCAAAAGCACTACTAGTAGTCACCCAGTATGCTCATGAAGTTATTGGCAATGCGTGGATAAATGTACGCCGTACAATTAACCCTGAAGCACTTTAATTAAGTTAACGCTTATTACGCTGCATAAATTCCCCCTAAAAAACCGCAATTATTTGCTTTTTACACAGGGGGTTATAAAAAATCAAACTGAATATTCGTTTATAGTAGCGTTGGGTGTTTTGTTATTCTTAGAGGGTTTTAACCTCAGCTGTTTTATTCCAAAGCCGGTACAGTGTCACTAAAAATACGCAAAGAAATAGCAGACTTAGTGCTGTTAAATTCTCAACACCTAAAGCATCAAAAGTAGCACCGAAAATGTAGCCTCCACCGACTAAAACAATAACCCATAGCAGTGCAGAGCATCCATTTAACACACTAAAGCGGCGCCAACTAATTGCTGTAAGCCCTACGGGAAGGGCACCAATCGTGCGTAACCCTTTAGGATAACGATATAAAAAAATGTAGGCTGTGCCATGGCGTTCAGCAAGCTCACTGGCTGTTTTAAATAATCGACCAAGGCGGCCTGGTTTTTCAAGCCATGCCGCGCCATACGCTCTTGCTAAAGCAAAACGTAATTCATCGCCCAAGTAGCCACCCATAAAAGCAGCCAAAGCAACAAAACCAACATCTAGTGCGCCAGTATGTGCAGCATAGCCTGCGAACAAAGGTAGCCATCCACTTTTTAACGTACAATAACCAAAAAGTAACAGATAAACCAACAACCCGTACTGCTCAATTAAAGCTAATACCCCTTCCATTTCATTCCTTTAAAGTAACTACCTTAGTAGCAAGCAAAGTAACATTGTAATTTAAACGAGGTAAGTACAGCGAAAGATCTGTGTTTTTTGCAATATAAGAATGGATGTAATTATGATTTTAAGCGTAGGTTTATATCTATTACGTTTATTCAATTTTTGGGACGCATAAAACCAAAAATAATTAACTCACAAAAAGATAAAAGGGCATGCGGGTATATAAAAAATCAACATACTGGCTTATTATAGTTTGCTAAATTAGCTATTTAGAACGCTAGATTTAAATAACCTACCCGAAATACGTTACAAGTAGGTTATTTATAAAATTACTTTTAAGCTAGGTGTTTACACAGGATTGTCTATGTCAATAAATGTCACATCAAAGCCATGTTTATCGGCAAGGTATTCACCCAACGCTTTAATACCGTAGCGCTCGGTGGCGTGATGGCCTGCGGCAAAAAAGTCGATATTTTGCTCGCGTGAGCTGTGTATGGTTTGCTCTGATGCCTCACCGGTTAAGTAAGCATCAATACCTTGCTCGGCTGCTAAGTCGATATACCCTTGCCCGCCACCTGTACACAAAGCGATGGTTTCAATTTTATCAGTACGTACTAAACTCGTTAGTGGCTCGCGCTTAAGCACTTGGCTTATTTTTTTAGCAAATTCACTGCCCGTTAACGGTGTTTTTAAACGTCCTTTCATCGCTACACTGTTGTTAGTTGGCTCAAGGCCTGCTTCAATTTCAATATCGAGCAATTGCGCCAGCTGTGCGTTATTACCCATTTCAGGGTGAATATCTAACGGCAAATGATAGGCAAATAAATTGATGTCTTTAGCTAAAAGCGCAGCCACACGACGTTTTTTCATGCCAGTGATAGGTTGTGACTCGCCTTTCCAAAAATAGCCATGGTGTACCAAAATGGCATCGGCATTATTTTCAATCGCGGCATCAATAAGTGCTTGGCTTGCCGTTACACCCGTTACTATAGTGCGTATCTCATCTTTACCTTCTACCTGAAGCCCGTTTGGACAAAAATCGTTAATGGTTTCTGGCTTTAACAGGGTGTTTAATAATTGATTAAATTCTCTACGTTGCATACTACTTACCTTACTTTGCACTGAATTTTGTACAAATTTTGGCGGTTATGCGCTAAAAATGAAAGGAAAATCGCAAAAAATTGAAAAACAGTTCTAAAATAGGTATAAATACCTCTTCTTTATCTGTGTAAACAACGTATAGGGTCTCTGATGAGCAAACTAGACAAAACAGAAGTGTTATCTGCCTTTGAAGCTGCATATGAAGCTGCCAACGGTAAAAAACCTGAAATAACAACTAAACCTGGCTGGTATAGCATTGATGGCGGCAAGAACATGCGCCTAGCTGATGTAGCAGAGCTGACTAAAGAATTAAGCTCTGGTAAGTCTACAAAAAAAGCTGCAGTAAAAGCACCTGCTAAAAAAACTAAAAAAGCTGCTCCTGTAAAAGCACAGAAAAAAGCGCCTTTCACCGTGATCACACAAAACGAAGAAGGCTACACAGCAGAAGAGCTTTGGATAGTTGAGCTTGCTCGCAAAGATCATGATTGCCGCCTACCTCGCGGTGTTGTTTGATCAGCTGAGTGCTTTGTATAAAAGAAACCGCGTTAAGCGGTTTTTTTATATTTATTATCCATCAAGTATTGAATAAACCACCTCGCAACAAAGCCAGACAAAACTATAAATACAGTTCCTGCCAGTACTGGCATTATTAAAAAATCCCAACTTTGGCCAGACTCAATAATTAAGATAGGGTTTGCGCCGGCAGCAGGGTGAATAGTTTTTGTGATTATCATTAATGTTATAGCAATACCCACAGCCAGCCCAACCCCAATCATTGCGGTCAGCATATGTCCCCCTATTACTTTTTTGGCATAGCTAACGGGCTCTGCGGTACGCCAAAAACAAGTACAGCTGTTGCGCCGAATGGCGCCATTAACCAAATACCGTAATCACCCATATAATTTAGCCACGCCAAAAACCCCAAAACAAAAGTAGAAAAAACGCCTGCGATTAACGCCGACTTTATTTGCTCACTATGCATATCACCTCCTCAAAAGTAGACCGACTTGTCTACACCTGCAATATAGACAAGTCGGTCTACCTATGTCAAGCTGTGTTTTTACTGCTCAAATTTGGAATATCATGGATAAACAACAACAAATAATCAGTACGGCACTGAGTCTTTTTTATAAAAAGGGTATACACGCTGTTGGTATTAATGAAATTTTAGCTGTATCGGGCATTGCAAAAAAAACCTTATATAAGCACTTTGAAAGCAAAGACGCGCTTATTTGTGCTTGTTTAGTCGCACGTGACATCTGCTTTAACGCTTGGCTTAAAAAAATATGTATACAACCAAGTGCTATGTTAGTCGCACAGGCAATTTTTGCCGGACTGAAAAAGTGGATTAATAATGAGGTTTCAGAGTTAGGGTGTTTTAATGGCTGTTTTTTTATAAATACTGCAGCTGAGTACCCTGTAGAGAACGACCCTATTGCCAAACTTTGCAAACAGCACAAGCAAGCGAACTTTGAGATCATACTATCAGCTCTTTTAGAAACGCCTGAATTTGCTCACAATAGAGAAAAAGCAATTGAAGCCACGCAACACTTACTTATTCTAAAGGAAGGTTATATATGTAGAGCGAGGGTGATGCATGATGTAACAGTGACTCCACCTAGTGATAATATTTTAAAAGCGATAGTAGCGGTTGGTTAAATAGGTAAATACAGTATTAAAAAAGCGGCTAAATAGCCGCTTATTGACTAAAAAATGGCTGCATTATTCAAAAAATAATGGTTCACGCTGTTTTTTGCCTACTTCGTTCATGGTGGCTGCGTCGAACAAACGGCCGTTGATCATGGTGTAATCAATTTTGTCTGAATCACGAATGTTTTTCAGTGGGTCGCCATCAATAACCATTAAATCTGCCAGTTTACCGACCTCTAATGAACCCACATTTTTATCTAGGCCTAAATATTTTGCCGGATCGAGTGTCGATGCTCTAATTGCTTCCAGTGGCGTCATGCCGCCTTGGGCAAACATCCACATTTCCCAATGCGCACCTAACCCCTCACGTTGGCCATGCGCACCCAAATTAACAAGTACACCTAAATCTTGTAACTCAGCCGCTACGCGAGCATTGTTAAAGTGATTATAGTGATGATCGGGTGCTTTAACTCGGCGCATTGAGCGCGGTAATAATTGGTTTTTAGGCACAAATTTACTTAAACGTGGATGATTCCATACGTCCGTTTTATCATACCAGTAGTTTTCACCCCAAATACCGCCATAGGCAACTACCAATGTAGGTGTGTAACCTACATCACTTTGTGACCATAGCTGCTTAATATCGTCATAAATATGTTCAACAGGAATTGAATGCTCAATGCCTGTATGGCCATCGACTACCATACTCAAGTTATGTTGTAATAATGACCCCCCTTCAGGGACTACCATCATTTCAAGCATTCGCCCTGCTTCTATAACTTGCTGACGCTGCTCTCTGCGCGGTTGGTTATAAGATTTAACACTAAACGCACCCACTTTTTTAAGGCGCTCTAAATGAAATTTAGCATCATCTAATGAATCAATATGCGAGGTATACCCAGGCATATTCGCGCCGTATAAGATAGTACCGGTAGAGAAAATACGCGGACCAACGATCATCCCCGCTTTTTGCATTTCACTCGCGGTAAATATTTCAGTGGTGTCGTTTGATGGGTCGTGAATAGTAGTAACACCCAGCGCAAGACCTGCTAAGTTTTTCCAGTTCTGCTGCGGGATAATTTCATCACTGGCTTGTGAGCCATGAGCATGGGCATCTACAATGCCAGGCATAATTGTTTTACCTGTTACATCAATGACCTTTGCCCCCTTAGGAATGCTCACACCGGCAGCAGTACCAATAGCTTTGATATGTTTGCCATCGGTAACAATAACGCCATTTTCAATGACCTTTTCACCCTCCATGGTAATAATTTTAGCGCCAGTTAATGCAATCATGCCCTGCGGTTCAGCCATTTTTTTACTAAAGCCTATGTTAGTACCGCTTTTTACTTTAACGTCTTTATCATCCGCTTTATTAATCGCAAACATACCCTCTAAACTGGCATGGTAAAGCTCAGGCCCCAGTGTCCAATACAGTTTATTGCTATTGGCACTCCAGCTAATGTTTTCACCGGCGCGTACAGATAGCTGCTCAATTGGAAATTGACTGTCTTTGGGCCCAATATTTATCGTTTTGCCGCGCTCTACAAATGGAGTAACAAATACTTTAAAGCGCTCAGCAAAAGCTAAATACTCACCATCTGGAGAGACTCTAAATTCAGTGGCGTGCTCTGACTCATACAGTTTACGTACTTTTTTACTTTCAAGCTCTACCACACTTAATGTCGGCTTAGGCCATGGGCTCATAATATAAACACGATCGTTGGCACTGCCAAACTGAGGTTGATAGCCACTTTTAGAAATGAGCTCACTTTTTCCGCCTTTAGCACTAACACTGTATACCCCAGGATGCAGTGACCACTTAGGGTTTAAAATGCTGCCGCCGCTGGCTTTACGATACACCACGGTTTTGCCATCTGGACTAAATGTTGGCTCTACGTATTTTCCCGGCTCTTGTGTAATAGTGTCGCCACGACCACTACGTGCAGAGACGACACGCACGGTGCCTTGTTCGTTATCATCCCACGTGGTGTAGACAATGTTTTTGCCATCACGAGAATACTGCGGGAATAACTCATAATGATCGGTTTGCTTAGTTAAGCGCTTTATTTTTCCTGATTCTAAATCGCGCTTGTAAATATAACCAAGCGCTTCAAAAAGTGCGGTTTCACCATCAGGGCTAATTTGCACATTACGCAGCATTTTTACATCAAACTCATCAGTGTCGATATTTTGAGTAAAACGCACTGCTTTTTGAATTTTTTTCGTGGTGTCTACTTTAAATGCAATATCGCTAACTGATTTATCATCGACATTGAGTTTATGAAGGGTGCCACCAGCCCAAAATACCAGCTCTTCGTTATCTGGGGTCCACGCAATAGTCGGATATACACCATGAATCGCCCACGTTTCTTGCATATCGCGCTCTAGTTTGTCGTATAGCTTAGTATGCTCACCACTGGTTAAATCATATAAGTACAGGCTGGTTTGAAAGTCATCACGCTTTATGTACGCTAGTTTTTTACCATCTGGCGACGGCGTCGGTCTTATTGCCCCGCCCATGCCACTTATAATGGTTTCTATGTCGCCTGTTTCACGGTCATAACGCTTAATTTTATAAATACCGGCAACAGAGTCTTTTGAATAATGAAAAGTTTTACCCGGGGTTGCATCATGCGAAAAATAAACATACCGACCATCCGGTGAAAACATGGGTTCACCTAAATCTTTTTGATCGTTTTCACGTTTAGTCAGTTGCACCCCTTTACCGCCGGCTTTGTGATAAAGCCAGACCTCACCTGCGCCTAGCGAGCGACTGGCGGTAAAATGCTTACGTGCAACTAAATAATCGCCATCAGGGCTCCACGCAGGGCTATTGAGTAATCTAAATGTTTCGTCAGTGACGGCGATTTGGTTTTCGCCGTTAACATCCATTATCCAAATATTGTCACCACCGCCTTGATCTGATGTAAAAGCAATGTGCTTGCCATCTGGGCTAAAGCGCGGCTGCATTTGCCATGCAATGTCTGAGGTTATTTTAGTCGCTTTACCACCACTCATTGGCATGGTGTAAATATCGCCCAGTAAATCAAATACTAAGGTTTCTCCGTCAGGACTTATATCGACATTCATCCATGTGCCTTGCTCTACACTAATAGATGCATCAACAAATTGCCCTTTAGGTGAATCAACTTGCCATTTTTTTTCATCCGTTTGCTCTGCGTGTGCGTGGCCTAATGCCAATGAAACCGATAACGCGAGTGCTGTTTGCAGCATTTTTTTCATGCTTATCTCACTTATTATTGTTGCTGTGTGTTGATCTATTACATGATTGCAACAAAAACGCCAGCAAGTTACCAGCGTAATAGGATGAAGTGCATAAAATTAGTGCCAAACAATAGGATCAAATTGATAAAAATCCACTAGCAAATGGTAAATTTCAGGGTCTTCACGGCGTAAATCGACAGGTTTCTCTAAGAATGTTTCGGTGATCACCGCAAAAAACTCAGCCTCATTGGTGGCTCCATAGCTATGTATTACATGCGGCATACTATAAGCAACATGTGTTTTTAACTGCGAAAACGCTCGACTAAATACTCGCTCCCATTGTTGGTATTTTGCCTGTGATGCAAGTAGTGGCGTGCCGGTGGTTTTACCGGTTTCTTGATCAAGTTGATGTGCAAATTCATGAAACACTAAGTTATGCCCATCACTGGGTAAGCGGTTGCCCTCAAGCACATCATGCCAGCTAAGCACCAATGTTCCCCCCGGCCACGATTCACCTTGCCTTACTGTATTATGAAAACTGACAAGGCCTGCGTTATCGCGGCTTGATTGGGGCGCGTAATACGCGCTGGGGTAGAGTAAAATTTCTTTTACGTTTTTATACAAAGGCCAAGGCTTGTTAAGCACCAGCAAGCAGGCATCGGCGGCAATAATGAGTTTCATTGCCTCCGTTAGTTGCAACCCATCGCAGCCAACAAAACGCTTTTCATTTAAAAACCACACAATATGGGATGCTAACTTGGCTCGCTCTGCATCGGTCATTTTGTTGTATATGGGCATAGCACGCAGTAACAATGTGTGTTGTTGCTCACTTAACAATAAATCACTGTATTTACGGTGCCAAACGGCATTTTGAATATCAGGCCAGCGCCAAAACATTATAATAAATACAATTAAAACAAAAATTAATAGCCCATTTATCATTGGGTCGTCCTAAATCAAACCATTTAGCTTTAACGCCAAAATACTGCGCCCGTATTATTAAAATAGTAATGGGTGCAGTGAGGCTGTTTTTCAATCACACCACTTCAGTTCGATTTCGGCCATTGTTTTTAGCTTTATACAAAGCTTGGTCAGCCCGTGATAATAATCGGTCATAATCATCAACATCACCAGAGTCGGAAACACCAAAGCTCACGGTTACGCTGAGGCCTTCTGCGATATTTGAAAAGTTTTTATTTTCAATACATTTACGTAACCTCTCGCACATTTCTTGTGCTTGCACTGCACTCGTATCAGGAAACACAAAAGTAAACTCTTCGCCGCCCCAGCGAGCTACCTCTTGCTCACCTTCGCAGTGCGCTTTAAGAATATTGGCGACTTCACATATAACCTGATCACCTATGAGGTGTGACCAACCATCGTTAATCCGTTTAAAGTGATCAATATCCATAATAGCGATAGCAAGTGATTTATTACATGCTTTAAAGTCTGAAAAGTTATCCGCCAGCCAGCCATCAAATGCGCGGCGATTCGGTAAATCGGTAAGCTGATCGTGTGTGGCTTGATAGGCAAAGGCACTGGCTTGCTCTTGCAGTGCTTGCGTTTGCTTCACCACTCGGCTGGTTAATTCCTTTTCAACTTGTTTATAACGATATAAGCGGTAGCGATAAGCGCTATATATCACCACCACAAAAAGAAAAAACATAAACAACTTAAAGCTTGTTTTTTGCCAAAAATGCGATTGAATTTCAAAGTTAACGACTTTGTGATTTTGTTGCCAATCAGTATTTGGATAGGCTGCACGTACAGCAAAAGAATACTTGCCCGCAGGTAAGTTAGTGTATTCAGCAGTCGCTATGTGTTGACGGTTGATCCATTCGTTATTAAAGCCTTCCAATTTTGTTTGAAAGTTTAATCGCTGCGGCATAATAAAGCTCAGTCCCGCGTATTGAAATGACAAGCGCGTCACCCCTGGTGGTAAAATAATAGTTTCACCGTCTATAGGTAAGGACGTTGGTTTACCATCAACAGAAAAGCTTTCAACAATCGTTGGTAACGCTATTTTAGTGGCTTCTTTTAAGCGTTCCAGTTTTACTGTACTCACCCCTTTTGCGGTAGCAAACCAAATTGTGCCATCTGAATGAGCGGTTGCAGAGGGGGTTGAACCGCCATTTGCTTGTGCACTGTGCATGCCATCAGCCTCATCGTATAATTGAAAGGCGAGCGTACCTCTATTGTTAGATTTTGAATCAAGCAGCTCATTTACCTGCTTATAATTGACTTCAATAATGCCACGGTTACTTGATAGCCAAAGTGAGTCTTTAAACGGCACAATTTGAAAAAGCTTATCGACCGGTAATCCTAGCTCTCGTCCTAAAATAGTCATATGCCCATTTGCATGCTGATAACGCAATAAACCTCTATCGGTCGCCATCCAAGTATATTTATCGTCAATATAAAAGCCAAACGCATATTGAGCCGAAAACGCTTTAGGGAACTGGATTGGTTGAAATTCCTCCGTATTGGTATTGTAAACCACCACGCCATTACCAGTTCCTATCCAAATGTTAGCGGCTTTATCCTCACTCAAAGCCAGAATAAAACCACTCGGCAACTCTCTCTCATTAGTAAATTGCACTAAACTGCCGTCGGTATTAACGCGTGTCAGCCCCATAGCCGAACCAATCCATAAACGATTTTTTGAATCAAAAAGTAAAGATCTTACTTCATTACTACCTAAGCCATTATCACGGTTTAAATAAGGTATGAGTTCGTTATTAACCACCTTCAACACACCTGAAGTGTATGTACCTACCCAAACATCACCTTGGCTTTGTTCAAGTAAGCTCAATACTGAATAAGGAGAGCCTTGCTTAGTGCCTTTAATATGGGTAATTTTATTGTTTTGCAGCCGATCTAAGCCAGTGCTTCCCCCTATCCATAAACTGCCATCAGAATGTGACAGGACCGTGCGGACATAATCGCTAGACAAACCTCGCTTTTTGCCCCACGATGAAAACGGCGCTTCTCTTAACCTAAATACACCAGCATTGGTGCCTACCCAAATACTATTTTCTCTGTCTTGTAACAAAGAAAGAATACGGTTGGCGGGTAAACCATTTTTAGCATCTAATTGCTCTAAACCATCGACGCTAAGCCTAAAAACACCTTTATTAATGGTGCCAAACCATAAATCACCATGGTTATCTTCTAATAAACTAGAAATCGACTCAGCACTAAGCTGTGGATGGGGTGACTCGAACACATTGCCATTTAATACTCGCGCACCTCTTTCACTACCAATAACAAGGCGTCCTTCACGGGTAATCAATAGAGTATATACAGGTGCATCTGGTAACCCTTGTTGTGGCGTCATCAAAGTGGGTTTGTAGTTGACTATTTTATACAGGCCATCACTGGTCGCCGCCCATATAACCCCCTTAGGGTCTTCAATGATTCGATACGCACTGACATTTTGTATTATTGGGATGTCTTGAGTGCTACTAGCTGAACGATAAAACACACCATCATTCTCAAGCGCTAGCCACAAGTTATCATTTTTACTTTTAAATATATGATTAACCATAGCTTGGGCAGGTGGTTGAGTGTCCCATTGTCGGTGCTGATATAAACTAATACCGCCGCGCGCTCCGGCTATGAGTAAGCCGCCATCGGATGTGGGGGTAAGCGCACGTACGCCTGAGTCAGGCAAATCGGTAATTTCTGAGCGGGTAAATAGTTTGAATTCTTGACCGTTAAAGCGGGCAAGCCCTTCCCAAGTACCTACCCATAAATAGCCATCTTGTGTTTGTGCAAGGCTATTAATGCTATTGTGAGGAAGGCCCGAACGGGTATTCCACGTTTCAAAAAAATAATCGCGCAACGGCAGGCGAGTCTGTTGCTGAGCATCAACAGTAAAAATCACCAACAAGAAGCATAAAATCACCAAGCGATTCATCAGACACTGCCTTTATAATTATTAGTTTTTATATTTGAGTAAATTCAAGGTGAAAATTTAATTAAAAAACATCACCAACAAATAATAACATAAGATTTACAACTTTTTCATTAAGTATTATCACTTAAACTATCAAATGTATGTTGTAATTGTTGAACGAACTTAGCCACATGTAGTCCATCTAGTAACGCATGATGAACATCAATGGAGAGTGGCATTTCTCCGGTATTAGGGTTGTATTGGCCGAACACAAATTTAGGAATGCCACAGCTTTGACCCTGGGTAAACGCATGCGAAAAGCTACTAAAGTTTAACCAAGGTAAAACAGAAACGTGAATTAAATCAGCTTGCCCTTCTGTTGCCGCAAAAGCATCAGAAAACAGCGGGTTTAATTTTGTGGTATCGCTAATAGCTTTCGCCTCACGGGAAAATTTATTTAACGACTCGTGTAATTTAAAATAACTAAAGCGAAACGACTCATCATCGGCAAGCTCGACTACACTTGCCCGCGTAGCACTTAAGTAACAAGGTTTTTGGTTAATAATGCGCAGCATCATCGGCTCATACTGATGACAGGCTTTTAATAAGCAATAAATATAACCATGATAAAAAGCAATATTAGCTTGTTTACAGGCGGTATATAACTTTTTCGCATTCAGTTGTACGCACACATTAAAATAAGGCTGAGTGAACTGCTGAAATAACTCAAAGTGTTGCTTTCGAGGCCATTGCTCAAAATCAAGAGGGGTAATAGAAAAATCAGTAGAGGACATAAAATATAGATAAAGTGTAAAACTAAATTTTACCGTGCTTTATCTATATTCGCATTAACTAAAATGACGCTTTGGGTGTAGTTATACCAAAGTCTTACATAAGGTATAAAAAAGGAGCGTATTTCGCTCCTATTTTAAACCGAGTGGAAACTTAAAGTCCGTTTTCAATAATTTCTTGTGCCAGTTCATCGGCAATTAAATGCGTTGATTTTTGCTCTTTTTCACTACGGGTAAAAATTTCACTAAGTGTATCGTAAATTCTTTCTACGTGTTTATTAGAAGCCTCTTTACTGTAACCCTCTGGTGCAGTTTCGTAATAAACGTTAATAATACCACCTGCATTTATTACATAATCAGGCGCATATAAAATACCTTTTTCACGTAAAATTTCACCATGGCGTGATTCAGCAAGTTGATTGTTTGCACAGCCCGCTACTATCGTTGCTTTTAAGCGTGGGATTGTTGTGTCATTAATAGTGGCACCTAATGCACAGGGTGCATAAACATCCACATCTAGGTCGTATATTTCATCAATACCAACTGCGGTTGCGCCAAAATCATTTACTACACGTTCTACTGCAGCTTGATTAATATCGGTAACAAATAACTCAGCACCAACTTCAGACAAATGTTTACATAATCCATAAGCTACTGCACCTAAACCTTGCACCGCAACTTTAATACCAGAAAAGTCTTGAATACCGCGTTGATGGTTAAGCGCTGCTTTCATACCTAAAAACGTACCATAGGCTGTAAACGGCGAAGGGTTACCACTTTTTCCTTCAAGGCCTAGCACGTAATTTGTTTCTTTGTTCATTAACGCCACATCATCACAGGTAATGTTTACATCTTCTGCTGAGTAGTAGCTACCGTTTAGTCGCTCTAACTGGCGACCAAATGCGCGAAATAACTGCTCTGATTTGATTTCTTTGGCATTACCAATAATAACCGATTTACCACCACCAAATGGCAAGCGTGCTACGGCATTTTTATAAGTCATCCCTTTTGATAAACGCAGCACATCATATACTGCGTCTTCATCGTTAGCATAATCCCACATTCTACAACCGCCTACCGCAGGGCCTAAGTTTGTGTTATGTACCGCAATAATGGCCTTCAAACCAGACGCTTTGTCTGAACAAAAAACCACTTGTTCATGGTTATCAAATTCAACTTGATTAAATACAACCACTTTAAATACTCCGAAAATAATGGGCCCTTTTGGGCAAGCACGCTACAAATTGTCGAGACTTTATCACTTCAGTTAATGGTTCGCCACACTATGAGTAGATAAACCAAATAAAGCGCGTCAAAGTGAAAAATAAAATGACTTATCGTTAAAAGTAAGCATAAAAATTCCAAAAATAACCATTTGATTAAGTATAAAAGCTAAAAACACCATCGCAATTAAAGCTTACGCTTACGTGAACGTCACCTTTCAGTTATTTGTAAACTTAACCATACAGTCTAAAAAAGTATACTACAGCTTAAAATACAGTGGCTTATACACTAATTGCCTACGCAGCATAAACTGGTCTGAGGTGTATAAGTCTTTGCAAATGTAAAAGTAAATAAAAAAGCGAGCACACAGTGCTCGCTTATATGATTGCTTTTTAAGTAAAAATTTACTTCATTTTGCTGTCTAGCTCTTCAATTTTTGCTTTCCAAATAGCAGGGCCTTGGGTGTGAGCATTTGCTCCTTCACTGTCTACGGCAACTGTTACTGGCATATCTTCTACTTCAAATTCGTAGATAGCTTCCATACCTAAATCTTCAAAGGCAACAACACGTGCTTTTTTAATAGCTTTAGATACTAAGTATGCCGCACCGCCTACCGCCATCAAATACACTGACTGGTGCTTTTTAATAGATTCAACCGTTGCTGGGCCTCGTTCAGCTTTACCAATCATTCCCACGATGCCGGTTTTTTCTAACATCATATCGGTAAATTTATCCATACGAGTTGCCGTTGTAGGACCCGCTGGACCTACTGCTTCATCGCCTACTGCATCCACAGGGCCAACGTAGTAAATAAACTTGTTATCAAAATCAACACCTTCAGGTAAACCTTCCCCTGAGTTGATCATATCCTGAAGACGTTTATGAGCAGCATCTCGACCCGTTAAAATAGTACCTGAGAGTAAAACGGTTTCACCCATTTTCCATTCTTTAGTGTCTTCTTTAGTAAGAGTATCTAAATTAACACGGCGTGTGCCCTCACCCACTTCGAAAGTCACTTCTGGCCAATCTTCTAATTTAGGTGCTTTTAAATCCGCAGGGCCTGAACCATCAAGGGTAAAGTGAACGTGGCGCGTAGCAGCACAATTTGGGATCATAACCACTGGCTTTGAAGCCGCGTGAGTTGGCGCCGTTTTAATTTTAATATCAACAACCGTGGTTAAACCGCCAAGGCCTTGCGCACCAATACCTAATTTATTCGCACGTTCAAAGATTTCTAAACGCAGCTTTTCTTCTGTTGTTTCTGCGCCGCGCTCAATTAGTTCATGAATATCAACCGGATCCATTAATGACTCTTTGGCCATTACCGCTGCTTTTTCTGCCGTGCCACCAATACCTATGCCTAGCATGCCTGGTGGACACCAACCCGCACCCATTGTTGGTAGCGTTTTTTCTACCCACTCAGCCACATCGTCAGATGGGTTTAACATCACCATTTTACTTTTGTTTTCTGAGCCGCCGCCCTTAGCAGCGACCATCACTTCGACTTTATCGCCTGCAACTAAGTCAATGTGAACCACTGATGGCGTATTATCTTTAGTGTTTTTACGTGTTCCCGCAGGGTCGGCAACAATCGATGCACGTAAAGGGTTATCTGGATTTAAGTACGCACGACGCGTTCCCTCATCAACCATTTGTTGTACTGTTAAGTCGGTTTTATCCCAATTAACATCCATCCCTACTTTTACGAAACAAGTGATGATCCCGGTATCTTGACACAGTGGGCGCTTACCTTCTGCCGACATACGCGAGTTAATTAAAATTTGCGCAATCGCATCTTTAGCGGCTTTACTTTGTTCTTTGTTATACGCTTTCTCTAGTGCTTGAACAAAATCAAGAGGATGGTAAAACGAGATGTATTGCAAGGCATCTTCAATGCTATCAATAAAGTCTTGCTGACGAATTGTACTCATAGTGGTTCCTTAAGTTGTTGTTACTCACGCAGCACGTAAGCGATATCAAACCCGTGACGGTGGTTCGAACTGTTTTCAACTACAGCGCTCACTAAACGCTGCCAAATAAATTTGACTTATGATACCCTCCCAGCCCGTTTGGAGCCAGTTCTTATAGGGGTAGTAAATGCTAAACAATAAAAAAAATTGTGTTGAATTAGCCATATCACAAAATTGTATTGAGGTATTTTCGCATTTTGCTCATTTGCCTTACGCCATTTTATTAGATTCGGGTGATAGTGATCACATAAACAGTCGTTTTGACATTATTGCGATTGACCCCCAGAGCACCCTTGAAGTCGAAAATAATCAAAGCGTTTTTAATAACCAGCCAAACATAAAAAGCTGCTTTGAAATAATGAATAATGAACTGGCAAAGTTAGACAGCACTAAAGCTGCCAACAACTTACCTTTTAATGGTGGCTGGCTGGGTTATTTTGGCTATGACTTAGGCCGTACTATAGAGCAACTACCAAGCAGCGCTTTACACGACATAAATTTACCGCAAATGGCGGTTGGACTTTACCTCGATGCACTGATTTACGATAAGCAACTGCGTAAGTGGTTTTATGTTTCGCAGCCCAATGTAGACCGCCTTTGGCTATATCAGCAATATTTAACGCAACCACCTAAACATGAAAGCTTTTCGCTTACATCACCGTGGCAGTCAAATATGAGTCAGACTAGCTATAGCGAAAACTTTGCCGCGATTGAAGAATACCTAAAAAGTGGTGATTGCTATCAAATTAACTTAGCGCAGCGTTTTAGCGCACATTACCAAGGCTCGCCTTGGAGCGCCTATGTTAAATTAACTCAGGCTAATAAAGCGCCTTTTTCTAGTTTTATTAATCATCCTCAGGGCGCTATTTTGTCAATCTCACCCGAGCGTTTTATTGCAGTACACGACAATAAAGTAGAAACAAAACCCATTAAAGGGACTTTACCTCGCAAAGCAGATGCCCTTGAGGATGCAAAACAAGCGACCTTGCTGGCAAATTCGAGTAAAGACCGCGCCGAAAATGTCATGATAGTGGACCTGCTGCGAAATGATTTAGGAAAAGTCGCTAAACCGGGCTCGGTTATTGTGCCCTCATTATTTGCTATTGAAAGTTTTCCGGCGGTACACCATTTAGTGAGTACGGTCACCTCAACCCTTGATGAGGGAAAAACAGCGGTTGATCAACTGGAAGCTGCGTTTCCCGGTGGTTCAATTACAGGCGCACCAAAAGTCCGTGCCATGGAAATAATAGAAGAACTAGAGCCACATAGACGTAGCATTTATTGTGGCTCTATTGGTTACATTAGTGGCTGCGGCAATATGGATACCAGTATTACTATTCGAACTTTAGTCACACATCAACAACAAATATATTGTTGGGCTGGGGGTGGTATTGTTGCTGATTCAAAAGTCGAATTGGAATATCAAGAAACTTACGATAAAGTAAATAAAATACTTCCTATATTAAATGAAGGTCGCTTTGAATAGTGAAACCATTTCGGCTCGTTTTCAATTAAACCGCAGTTTAGCCGTGGATCAGCTCAAAGATAATAAAAAAAAGCGCGCAAGCGCAGTAATGCTGCCATTGATTGATATAGATAACGAAGCACATGTTTTATTGTGTAAGCGGCCAACCTATTTACATCACCACCCTGGGGAGATTTGTTTACCGGGTGGTAAATTTGAAATTAATGATGTTAACCTGCGCACCACCGCACTGCGTGAATTACATGAAGAGCTTAATATTGCCCCGCAAAATGTCCATGTTTTAGGTCAGTTACCTGAATATTCAACCCTGACCGGATTTACTATACGCCCCTTTGTAGGCTTAATTAAAAAAGAAACAGTGTGGGAAAACGACCACAACGAAGTGCAAGCTAGCTTTTTACTCTCTATAAAAGCGCTGAATAACGCGGCTAACTGGCAACCTTTGCCATTTGAACGAGGTGGAAAAATCATTACCTTAAATGGCTTTATCACCCCACACGGGCTTTTGTGGGGTGCCACAGCCAGCATTATTAAAAACTTTACAAAACAACTCGCCATACCAGTTTAAATCTTTGCTAATAAGGGTTACACACCTGCATTTCCACGTTATTATAGTCGACCGTTCAAAGAACAGCTTAATGCTGAGAAAACTAAGTAGAGACACACATTATGATCAGTGCATTTGACATGTTTAGCATTGGTATTGGCCCCTCATCGTCACATACCGTCGGCCCAATGCGTGCATCACGCTTATTTGTTAATGACCTAAACGAACAACAACTATTAGCAAATGTAACCGATGTAAAAGTAGAGCTTTACGGCTCACTGGGGCAAACAGGTGTTGGTCATGGTTCGGGAAAAGCAGTGATCCTTGGCCTAGCCGGTTATGACCCTGAAACCATTGATGCCGATTTAGTGGATGACATACTCGCTAAAATTGAAAAAGAACAGGTTATTTACCTGAACCAAACTCACAAAGCTAAATTCCCTAAGCAGGGCGCGATTGTTTTTCATCGCAGAAAGACACTCCCTAAACATTCCAACGCAATGGAAATTATTGCCTATAACAATGGCGAAAAAGTATATAGCAAAGTTTACTACTCTATTGGTGGCGGATTTATTGTTACGGATGAAGAGTTTGAAAAAGAAAAACAAGCCGCTTTAGATATCCGTGAAGAAAACCCAGCCCCGTTCCCGTTTAGCTCGGCTAAAGAATTACTCGAAATGTGTAAAGAGTCGGGTTACAGCGTATCAACGTTAATGATGAAAAACGAAAAAACGTTACGCAGTGAAGAAGCCATTAAAGATGAGCTATTTAATATTTGGCAAGTAATGAAAGCCTGTATTGAGCGAGGTATGCGCACCGAAGGTATTTTACCTGGCGGATTAAAAGTAAAACGCCGTGCGCCAAGCTTATATTTAAAGCTTAATGTAGAAGTCAGTAACGATCCGCTGCGCGCCATGGACTGGGTTGATTTATTCGCATTAGCTGTAAACGAAGAAAATGCAGCCGGAGGACGTGTAGTAACTGCCCCCACAAATGGCGCAGCCGGAATTTTACCTGCAGTATTAATGTATTATCATACTTTTATTAAAGAAGTAGACCGTGATATTGCTACCCGCTACTTATTAACTGCCGCTGCAATAGGCATTTTATATAAAAAGAATGCCTCTATTTCTGGTGCTGAAGTGGGTTGCCAAGGCGAAGTCGGTGTTGCTTGTTCAATGGCCGCAGGCGCACTTACTGAAATTGTTGGTGGTAACGTTGTACACGTAGAAAATGCCGCTGAAATTGGTATGGAACATAACTTAGGGTTAACCTGTGACCCTGTTGGCGGCTTAGTGCAAGTCCCCTGTATTGAACGTAATGCAATGGGCGCTATTAAAGCAATTAATGCTTCTCGTCTTGCTATTCGCGGTAGTGGAGAACAAAAAGTATCGCTGGATAAAGTAATAAAAACCATGCTCGATACGGGTAACGATATGAAAACAAAATACAAAGAAACCGCTCGCGGTGGACTGGCCGTTAATATTATCGAGTGCTAATTAACCTGAACTCTGGTTAAGAGATTTACTAACATATTGAATCAAAATGATATTTATGTTTATTTTCTCTAGCTAGAGATTTTTAGTGAAAACAAGGCGAAATTACGCGTCAATAGCTAGCCTATTGCAAGTAAATTCAACGCAGTTAGCGCTGAAAATAGCTGCTTAAGATGGATTTATTATCCACAGTTCAGGTTAATTAACCTGAGCTGCACATAAGAAATGGAACTAAATGCCCTTGCGGTGATCAGATCTTTCGACCATGAAACATAAGATTACCGAGGCAAGGGCATGAATAACTTAGATGCAATTTACGTAGATGTCGATGATTTTTGTTTATTGTTTGAACCTCAGTGGCTTACACACCTAATAGAATCAGGTGAGAAGCAACGCATTAAGCCGTCTCGACTATCCTCTAGCGAAGTGATGACTATATTAATTGCCTTTCATCAATCAGGTTATCGCGACTTTAAAACTTACTACACCAAATTTGTTTGTCAGTATTGGCGACATTATTTTCCTGATTTACTCAGTTATACACGTATGTTGAAGTTACTTCAGGCCACGTTACCTGCTCTGTGTAGCTATCTGAAGCAGCGCTTTGATAAACCAACAGGCATTGCATTTATCGATTCTACTTCTCTCAAGGTGTGTCACAACATGCGTATTCCTCGCCACCAAGTTTTCGCGGGAAAAGCCAAGCGGGGTAAAGGAACAATGGGCTGGTTTTATGGGTTTAAACTTCACCTCATCATGAATGATGAAGGTGGTTTATTAGCAGTAAAAGTGACAGCTGGGAATGTTGATGATAGACAGCCGGTGTTAGATATGGTCGATAATGTTACAGGTAGTTTATACGCTGATAAAGGTTATGTATCTGCAAACCTAAAAGCGGAACTTGCTGAGCAAGGCATTGATTTTATTACAGGTCAACGAAGTAATATGAAACGTCAGCCAATATCATCTTGGGATAGAGCGATGTTATCAAAGCGTTTTATCATTGAAACAGTTTTCGACCAACTGAAAAATATGGCTCAAATAGACCATACAAGGCACCGCAGCTGCATCTCATTTATGGTTAATTTAATGGCTGGATTAATTGCCTATACCTTTCAGACTAAAAAGCCGAGTATTAAAGTGACTCGGCTTTAATTCTTATGCAGATCTGAGGTTAATTA
>NZ_AUTH01000112.1:0-16627 GCF_000497975.1 Pseudoalteromonas sp. TB41
AGCGTTGCTCTTAAGTTTATCGTCCCTTCTTCTAACTCAGGTACAAATTCAGTACCAATTAATGGAACTAATGCAAAGGCAGAGAAAACTAATATAAGTGCGGCTGAAATGACTAATTTGGTGCGTTTTAGTGCGAATGTAAGCCCTTTTCTGTAGAGTTTGTCTAATGGCCTAAGAACAAAGCTTTCCCTCTCTTTTACACCTGACTTAAATAAATAAGTAGCTAAAGCGGGTACAACAAACAACGCAACCACAATAGCAGATATAACAGCTAAAATGATGCTTATTGCCATAGGTTGAAATAACTTTGCCTCAACACCTTCAAAGCTAAATAAAGGCGTAAATACGACTAAAATAATAGAAGCTGCAAAAAATACGGGACGAGCCACTTCTTTACCCGCATTTTGAAGACGTAACTTAATACCATGCTCATCTTGTTCTACATCATGTGGATCAGTATCAGCACTAGGCACTCTTTCTTTTACAGTTTTTAAATGGGTAGAGTCTGGTCTATTTAAATGCTTAAACATGTTTTCAACCATCACGACTGAACCATCAACTAGCATACCAATGGCTACGGCAATGCCACCCAATGACATAAGGTTTGCAGAAATGCCCCACCAAGCCATGATCATTAACGCGATACCAATTGAAATTGGAATAGATATTAGGACAAGGAAGGTTGCACGTATATTCATTAAAAATAGTGCTAATACAATACAGATGAAAATAAATGCTAGTAATAGTGCATCAACTACTGTATCAACGGCTTTTTCAATCAAATCAGCCTGATCATAAAATGGTTCAAAGCGAACACCTTTAGGCAATGCTTGATTAATTAATGGGATTCTTGCATTGATACCATCAATGGTGGCTTTAGTATTAGACCCCATGCGTTTTAAGACAATGCCAGAGACAACTTCACCTAAATTTTCGACTTTACCGTCTTCGGTTTTGCGCGTCATTGTGACAGCACCTTGACGAATTTCACTGCCCATTTCAACTTTAGCAATATCCGAAACCGTCACAACTGTCCCATCAACTGTTTTGACGGGAACTTGTTTGATATTACTAATACCAGCGTCACCACTTTCAAACCAACCTGCACCTCTAATAACAAGCTGCTCTTGCCCACGGTTCATATACCATCCGCCAACATTGGCATTGTTGTTATCTAGGGCACCAACAACGTCTTCTTGCGTTAGGTTATAAGAAAGAAGCTTAGATGGATCTACATTTACTTGGTACTGCCTAACAATACCTCCAAAGGAGAGTACATCAGTAACACCATCGACAGGCATAACGAGTAATTTTACTACCCAATCATTGAGACTCCTGAGTGCCATAGCATCATAGCCTGCATCTTTATCTGAAATAAGAAGGTACTGAAATACTTGGCCTAGCCCTGAGGTGTTTGGCCCCATTTCGGGTGTGCCGACACCTTCTGGTATCAGTTCTTTTGCGGCTTGAAGACGCTCAAATACAAGTTGTCTTGCAAAGTAAATGTCGGTGCCTTCTTTGAAAACAACCGTGACGCCAGACAAGCCTGTTTTAGAAATTGAGCGCACTTGTTCTACATCAGGTAAGGCATACATGACCGCTTCAATGGGGTACGTAATGAGTTGTTCAACTTCTTCAGCAGCTAGTCCTGGCGCTTC
Organism: Pseudoalteromonas sp. TB41; assembly: GCF_000497975.1. Lineage (NCBI taxonomy): Bacteria > Pseudomonadati > Pseudomonadota > Gammaproteobacteria > Alteromonadales > Pseudoalteromonadaceae > Pseudoalteromonas > Pseudoalteromonas sp. TB41. The sequence continues at coordinate 1,659 of NZ_AUTH01000112.1, forward strand.
AGTATTTACAGCAACTTGAACATTAGTAACATCAGGAAAGGCATCTAAATTTAGTTTTGGTATAACCATAATTGCGCCGACAATTGTGGCAAACAGCGCAATCAAAATCAGGAGTCTATTATTAACAGACCAATCTATTATTTTATTAAACATAGTCTTGCTCCTTAGTGGTTATGCGGATCAAATCCGCCTTTAGCGATTTCAGAAGCAACAAAAAATGCGCCTTTGGTTACAATTCGCGTCCCACTATCAAGGCCAATGATTTCCCTAAAATCACCTAAGGCTCGGCCTAGTTCTACTTCTACAGCTTTAAATTCTCCAGGGTGGTCTTCGACAAATACGGTCCAATCACCATCTGCGCTGCGGATCAATGCTTCTTCTGGCACAGCCATCACTTTCTGCTTTGTGGCAAACTGAAAGTAAACTTTTACAAACATACCTGAATGAAGGTTATCATCAGCATTCTGTACCCCCAATCTAATAATTCTTGTACGAGTTACGGGATCAATTGTATGGGCTTCTTGGATAACTTTGGCATTGTAACTCTGGCCTTCTAATTTAAGTACCGCAGGAGAATCAATTGATAAATTTAGCTTTTTATTTGGAGAAACTTTTGCTTCAACCCATAGTTGTTTTTCATCAGCTAACAACATGACTGAATCCCCAGCATCAACACGTTGCCCTTGGATAAAGTCGTCTTGAAGCACGACACCTTCACGGTGCGCCGTTAATGCATATTGCCCAAATGCTTTAATGTCTTTGTTAGAAATACCATTTATTGCTTTTTCAGTTAACCCTAAAGCAATGAGCTTGCCATAGCTCGCATTGTATGTTGTTTCAGCTTGTAATAATCGACTTTCACTCACCGTCTTATTACCCAGCTTTTTTACACGTTGCCATTCGGTTGAAGCGATTAAATAGTCAGCTTGTGCTTGTGCCATTGCTTCACTAAATAATGTAACTAACTTCTGACCTATTTCTACATACTCGCCAAGCGCTGCATGGCGACTGATAATGACTGACTCTGTACGTGGTGATACCACATAACTTTTATAGCCATTAGCTTTTATTTCGCCAGGTGCATATACGGAGCTAAATTGATATTCAGGCTTAACACTTTCCACTTTAATGTTAGCAAGCGACATCTTCTTTGGATCAATAGTGATACCTTCTTCATGTCCTTCTTCTCCCTCTTTATTACCACCTTCATGGCCGTGCTCGTCATGGTCACCTTTATCTTCTTCATGTCCCTTTTCGTGTTCATGCTCATCTTGATGTTCTTTTTCTTCTTGTTTCGAAACGTTTGTGACAGAACCAGTTCCATCTGACGACTGTGCAAAAGCATCATGATTTGTAGTAAACCCAACTAACAGGCAGCTAATTACTACGGCTAAAAATTTTTTACTAATTACTGTATTCATTTTTGTAACCTATATTTTTAATAAATTTAAGATTTCGTTTTTCGCTACTGAAAAAACAAAGCGCTCAAATCTCAAATTTGGATAACTGACCCATACTTAAAATGAAGGATATTTCTGCAAGCTTGAATTGATTTTCCAAACGTATTCCTGCATGAAGCCCTTCCGCACGTTGATTTAATGCAAGTAAGTAGTCAGAAGTATTAATGTCACCAGCTTCCCAGCGCTTATTTAATAAGTTTTCGCTGCTATCTAATCTGCCTTTTGTCAGTTTTTGCCATTGCTCATAATATTTTTTACTGACAATAAGCGATTCATAATTAGCTTTTGCTTCAAATGACTGCTTTCGATAAACCGACCGAAAGTTAGCCTCTGCTGCAATTGCTTCTGAATAAGCGGCTTTAACAGTATCTGAATAGTTATTTCTGATATTTAAAGGCATTGAGAAAGTCACGCCAATCAAGTCTTCATCTCCACTTTTCCCTGCGTTAACTCCAATGGTTGGATTGGCTTTAGATTCCATAGTGGTTAGTTGAGCTTTAGATTGTTTTATCTTCCATTGCGCTCTAGCGAGTTTAACTTTTGGATGTTCCTCAACCCACTGAGAGTTAAATGAATAGTTTGTTGCTCCAAAAGTAAATGAAAACAAATTGGTAGTATTAGGCGTCCAATCAGGCAATAACTCCTGAACATTTACCTCTGCATTTTTCAAAGCAATTTGCGACTCAGATATTTCACTGAAAACTTGGGACAAGTTTAAATAAACCAGTTCAGCGTCAAGTGGCTCTAAAAGTCCTGCTTTTCGCTTATCTTCAATAATTCCAACGAGCGTTTGTAATTGATTTTCTCTTACTGAAAGTAACTGAGCCACCTTTTTTGCTGCTTGCCAATTAACTATTGCAGTTAAAGCGTTAGCCTTTTTAGAATCGAGTAGAGATAACAATTGTTGCTGGTTTGCATAAACACCAATTTCACCAATGCTTTTATTTGCTGATTGCTTATCCCAAAAATCAATCGTTTGACTGATACCAATAGAATAATTATCAAAATCACCCTCTTTTTCATAGCTTGCTTCAAGCTCTGGGTTATATACGGCTTTAGTTAAGCTCTTGGCTCTATGATTACTTGCATTAAGTAACTCTTTAGCCGCAACAACTTCGGGATCTTTATTTATTTGACTATCTAGCCATGAAATACTTTTCTGTTTGGCATAAGTGGCAACTGAAAAACTCACAGCCATACATAAAGACAGGACTAAACCTGCATTTTTTAAATATATATACATAAAAATTCTTAATTTTAAAATTAATAAACACGAAACCTTTATCCATTATTAAAGGATAAATAGGTCATTAAAAATTAATCTAATTAAGAAATGGGCGGACGAAGTATCGCTTCAAGAAAGGTACTTGTTTGATCAATTTGATAAGGCGTTTTATTGATAATGTTTAGTTTGCCCGTGGTATTTGAATTACTGACTAAAATCCAAGATAAGTGGCTGCCACTGCAATGTCCGCAGTGATGACAATCTTTTTCATTATGCTGCTCATCACCTACATTATCATTTGAGACATTTCGATCATCTGCATGATCATGTTGAATTTGAAGGTGCTCTATATCTATTTGGTGATTCTCAGGTGTTGCGGATACAACAGCAGTTAACGATTGCAAAACAATCGAAACGACTAATAGTATTTTTAACGCAACATTGAATTTCAAAATAAACACCTACTTAAATATGAAAAATTATAATATCAAAAAAAGGTTTTCTAAACTAGCCATGCGCATGTTTTTCATGCTCGTCACGGCAAGTTTCTTGAGGAAACTCAAACTCAATGGTTGTATGAGATAAATTATAAGAAGAAAGTTCCTTAGCCACTTGTTGTTTTAGCCTAATTAATTTATCAACCTCAAAGTTATGGGCTAACTCTAGGTGAGCAGTTAATACGTGACTTTCCCCGTCTAATGACCAAAAGTGCATATGATGAATCCCATTAATTTCAGGTATAGCCTTTATCGCTTTTTCAATATTATTCTGCACTTCTTCATCAGGTGTAGCTTGAAGAAATAGTGCCAATGTTGTTTTCAGGTTTTTCAAAACGTTAAACAATATAAACAGTGTAAAGCCTATAGAAAGCAAAGGATCTAATATTGGTAGATCTACAAAAAGCAGCACGATAGAAACAATTAGGACTGCAACCCAGCCAAGTACGTCTTCAAGCAAATGCCACGTAAGTACTTTTTCGTTCAGCGTTTTACCCGCTTTTAGTTTAAATACTGCATACCCATTAACAGCAACCCCAAGTAATGCAAGACCCAACATTCCTTCAGCCATTGGCATTTCAGGATTAGATAATCTTGGTATTGCTTCAAATAGCACCCAGACAGAACCAATAACTAATACAATACTGTTAATTAATGCGCCAAACAGGGTAAGACGACGATAGCCATAGCTAAATCTATCGGATGCTTCTTTATCCGAGAAACGACTCAGTATCCAAGCGAATCCTATAGATAAACTGTCACCCAGGTCATGTACAGCATCAGCCATAATAGCGGTACTGTTGGTTAGCCAACCACCAATAAATTCGATAATAGTAAATGAAACATTAAGGAAAAATGTCCAACCTATACGGTCGTCTTTTCCATGCGAATGGCTATGGCTATGATTGTGCATTTTCCACCTCAAGAACTTTTAAATTTCTTACATTGACTACGTTAAAATTGATAAAGTGACGGATCACTCGTTGATACATCCAACGTTTGATTCCTGATAAGTTAGTTCCTTTTTCGAGATAAAACTCATCAGGGGAATTATAAACACCAAAATCATCATGAATACCTTCTTTTTGTATATAGGTATCTTGACCACGCCAATCTGTATCTGGCGAAGAGAAACACTTTGTTGCAACACCATAACCACAAAATTCGTTTTTTATTTGACTAAATTTGTGCTGTAGTGAACTTAAATATTGTTCATCTAATATAAAGCCTTCTAAGTTTATCCAACGATCCTTGAAATAAACTTCAATCCAACTATGAATGATATATTTAGGTGCTAACCAAAATACATAAGTTGGAATAGCTCCTTTTTGTAATCGCTGCTCAATAGTAAAGCCGTGAAAACGACATTGAATACCTAATCCTCGTAACAAAGCCATCAGCAAGTTACCCTTGGTATTGCATTGTCCGTAACCATCGGCTAAAACACTGCTTGCTGAAATATCATCACTCTCATTGTAACCAAATAATATTTCATCTTTAACAAATTGGTAGGCTGCACCAATTTTGTTGAAGTCATCGAGTTCTTGCCAATTACGCTCAGAAATTAATGATTGAATTGTAGAGTGTTCAAAATTTACTATCTTGGTTTTTTCTAGATATTTGCTATTCATTGATGTTTCCTTACTTTGAACAACCAAAGGTTGATTGTTTATCTTCATTTGGTGTTTAACGTGTTTTCTCAGCAACAGCTAATTCTTGTTTAGCATCGCTTAGTATTCGGTAAGCGCCTCGAAGAATTAACATTGAAATGATGCTACCAATGACGATATCAGGCCAACGCTGTTTCAGCACCATAACGAGTATGCCTGCGATAACGACACCAAGATTTGCAATTACATCATTCGCTGAAAATATCCAGCTAGCTCTCATATGTACTTCATCGTTGTTGTGCTTTCGAATAAGGATGAGACAAATCACATTTGCAACTAAAGCAACCATGCCTACGCCAATCATAAACCAAGAGTGAGGCTCACTTTCACCATACAGCCTTCTAGCAATATCCATTAGAATTAGCACGCCTAACCCCAGTTGGAAATAGCCACTCACTAAAGCAGCATTAGCCTTATGTTGGATTGACTTTCCCACCGCGTATAGTGCAATTGCATAGACGATTGCATCCGCTAGCATGTCTAACGAATCTGCAATTAAAGCCGTTGATTCTGATAACCAACCAAAGCCAATTTCAAAAACAAACATCGAGGCATTGATAGCCAGAAGCCAATAAAGCACCGTTTTTTGCTGGTTATCTTTTAGCTCAACTTCACACCCACAATCGCTCATTTTCATCTCCGATTAACTTGTATGCTCTAACTATAAATCCTATAGTGACTATAGGGTCAAGTTTATTTGGAAATTTTATGAAAATTGGTGAGTTATCGAAAACATCGGGGTATTCAGTACAAACCATCCGATATTATGAAAAGGAGGGCTTGCTGTCAGATCCTGATCGCACTGAAGGGAATTTCAGGTTGTATTCTAATAAGGCATTTAAAGAGCTAGAGTTCGTAAAGCATTGTCGAAGTTTAGATATTCCGCTTAATGATATTAAGCGACTCATTGAATTAAAAAACAAGCCAGAGGAGAGTTGCTCTAGTGTAAATGCATTAATTGATCGGCAACTAACTTTAGTTAATCAACGAATGAAGGAATTGAATGCACTCAAAAAAGAGTTAAAACTAATGGCAAGCTCTTGCGGGTCTGACGGTACAATTGAAGTCTGTGGCATTATCAAGTCATTAGATAGTTGAACTAAATATAACTTTAGATTAGTAGTATTCACAAAGGCAATAATGAAAACCATTGGCAAATTAGCACAATCATTAAATTTAAATGTAGAAACCATTCGTTTTTATGAACGAGAAGGACTGATTACACAACCTGAAAAACCAATATCTGGTTATAGACAATATGACGAATCAATAGCAGGACAACTTAGGTTTATCACAAAAGCCAAAGCGCTCGGCTTTACGTTAAGAGAAATAAAATCGCTAATGTCTATGGACAGCAACTGCGCTCAAGTTGAGCTATTAAACCGACAAAAGTTAGCAATCATTCGAGACAAAATTAATGACCTTCAACGTTTAGAGAAAGTAATTGTGGGTATGACAAATACCTGTATGCAAAACGAAGATCCAACACATTGCCCCATAATTGACTCATTAAAATGATTGACTCCGTACTTGTATACGGAGTTTAGAATGATGGTAATATCAACCAATAGACTTTCAAATGATAAATAAAATATTAGACAGAGTAGGCTCTAGTGGCGTTTGGCTAGCGGCACGGCCTGCCTCCCTGCATTAAGGTCACTTGCATCGGCATTAGGACTAGGCTTCTTCTCTCACTTCGAAGGAATAGCTGTAAATACGCTTTTACCTATTTTTGCATCTTTGGAACTATTGGTAAACTTATACAACTGGCACAAAAATAAAAACCATACCAGAGCTGCCTTCAGCATTCTAGGGCCTGTAGCAGTGCTATTAACGCTTTATCCTCTTTGGCTATATGATTGGAGCACATACCTATTTTACTTTGGTATTTGCTTAATGGTCGTTATGTCGGTTTTGGATATCGTAAAACCAGTAAGGGAGCAAACATGCAACGTATGGCTAATTGCCGTCGTTGAAACGATTAACGGTCAATGTCTGCTTTTCGCTCAAAGCAGCTTGCAAAAGAAAGTATTTTCGTTCTACGTTCATTATATTTTGGCTGACCCACAATCGATGTCGACACGCATATTCTCCGTGTATCTAACCGTACTAAACTTGCCATGGGTAAAAATGTGGTAGCTGTTGAGCAAAAACTCGAAAAGTGGCAGTTGTATTATTGAAGACTTGTGTGAGTTTAAAGATAAGGCTGAATAGCCATATGGCGAGTGCTCTTCGATCAATACGTACAATTTCCTAATGCAGGTGCCTAACTTGGCACCTTGCACTTTCTTATACTGCAAATTAATTAAATAAACGCTTATATCTGCACCCGTACTAAAAGCAGTTATAGAACATTTTCAAAGTATTAATTTCACAAGCGTCAATCCTTTAGTTATGCTGTTGAGCATTATGAAATTTTATAACGAGAATTCCTATGCTACCAATACTTCGTATCTTGTTAATTGAGCAAGATCCAGTCACCTTACAAGAGCTTTCAACGAATCTATCGAAGACCATTGTCAATTTTGAGCGAGATGATATTCATATTGATATTATTGAGCGTCTTGAGCTAAAACAAGCGTTGGACATTGTAGAGGAAGATGGTGATATTCAGGCTGTAGTGCTTAGCTGGGATTTGCAAAATAAGGTTGGCGAACGCACTTATAGTCGCTTTATCGAGCAACTAAAGAGGATCCGCCTTGAGTTACCCGTTTATGTTATTGGCGATGATACGAAGGGGCTAGAAATCGTTAATGAGTCGGAGGAGATTGAGTCTTTCTTTTTTAAAGATGAGGTAATTTCTGATCCTGAAGCAATTTTAGGCTATATGATCAACGATTTCGATGACCGCTCAGAGACCCCATTTTGGACTGCGTACCGCCGCTATGTTGGCGAAGCAAACGATTCTTGGCACACACCAGGTCACAGTGGCGGCTCGAGCTTTAGAAATTCTCCTTATATTAAAGATTTTTATCAGTTTTATGGTCGTAATGTGTTCGTGGGCGATCTGTCGGTTTCTGTTGATTCGTTAGGTTCATTGTCAGATAGCACTAATACCATTGGCCGTGCGCAAGAGTCAGCAGCGGCGACGTTTGAAGTCAAGCATACCTATTTCGTTACCAATGGGTCGTCTACCTCAAATAAAATCATCTTGCAGACATTGCTGCGTAAGGGCGATAAAGTGATCATCGACCGCAATTGTCATAAATCTGTGCACTATGGCATTTTGCAATCAGCGAGTTTACCTGTTTATTTGTCGAGTATTTTAAATCCTAAATATGGCATTTTTGCGCCGCCGTCGTTGGCCGATATAAAACAAGCGATAGAACAAAATACCGATGCAAAATTGCTGGTTCTCACCGGTTGTACTTACGATGGCCTACTGAGCGATCTGAAACAGGTGGTCGATTTTGCCCATCAACATGGTATTAAAGTATTTATTGACGAGGCATGGTTTGCTTACTCGCTGTTTCATCCAAGCCTACGATACTATTCCGCCATTCATGCTGGCGCTGACTACGTCACTCATTCGGCGCATAAAGTGGTATCGGCGTTTTCTCAAGCGTCTTATATTCATGTTAACGACCCTGATTTCGATGCTGATTTCTTTCGTGAGATTTACAGTATTTACGCCAGTACATCGCCAAAATATCAGCTTATCGCGTCGCTTGATGTGTGCCAAAAGCAATTAGAGATGGAAGGCTATAAGTTACTCAATGCTTTGTTGAACCATGTGGAAGAATTTAAACAACAGATGGCTTCACTCAAACAAATTAAAGTACTAGGTAAGCAAGACTTTATGGAAATATTTCCGCACTTTAGTGGTGATAACATGGGTCACGATCCGCTAAAAATTCTCATCGACATAAGCGAATTACCTTATTCGTTAAAGGATATTCATAAATACCTGCTGGATGAAATTGGCCTAGAAATAGAAAAATACACTCACAGCACCATCTTAGTGTTACTGACGCTTGGCGGCACGCGCTCAAAAATAATTCGTCTTTATAATGCGCTCAAAAAACTCGACAGCGGTAAAGTCAAGTTGTCAAAATCGACGCGACGATCTCGCTTGCCTGAGAATCTACCAGCCATAGACTTAGCCTGTATTCCAAGTGATGCTTTTTATGGCGAGCGCGAATCTGTGCCTATCGGTAAAAGTAACAACCGTATTTGTGCCGGTTTAGTTACCCCCTATCCGCCAGGTATTCCGCTTTTGGTGCCTGGGCAGCATATTACAGAGGAACACATAGAGTACCTTAAAGAGCTAGCTGGGCAAGGTTTGACTATTCAAGGGAGTTTTGATGGTGAAATCTATGTTCTTAAGGGCAAAGTTAATAAGTAAAGATATACTTTAATACAGTCGAACTCCTTATAACTAAACAGCAATATCACATGATATTGCTGTTTAGTAGAATAAAGAGCTGATCCTCACACTCCAAAAATAAATGAGACCAGAATGCAATGATACAGTTGAAGAACAAAAAGGCGCTCACGCTTCTGCGCGTTGCAGCTCTCATTGTTACTCTTACTAGCATATACATTTTTGCCCCTTGGCAGTTTGCTTTATATTACTTTCACCCACTGCCCGCTAACGTTCAAGCACAAACACAAGAGGCTATTGAACAAGGAATTGATGGCATTATTGTTTACATTCATAAACAAGGACAGCAACCTGAATATTTTGCAAATGGTTGGCATGATCGAGAGCAAAAAATACCCGCATACCCTAATGCACTTTTTAAAATTGGCAGCATTCGAAAGTTATATGATGCAGCAGCTTTAACCAAACTTTCAGCCGCTGGACGTATTGAAATAGATAAAACACTGACTGATTATCTTCCATCATTAATTGGGCGCATTGAAAACGCAGATAAAATTACATTGCGAATGATGGTAAAACACAAAAGTGGCATACCCAATTACACAGACACCGATAATTTCGATTGGTCAATCACCTACCCTGACCCACTTGCATTAGTACTCGATAAACCCGCTGATTTTAGCCCTGATGCTGACTATGGCTATTCTAATACCAATTATTTGTTGCTGCGAAAAATTATGTCAAACGTGCTGGGTTATGATCACAACCAATATATTAAAGATGAAATTTTAACGCCACTGGGCCTAACGCATACGTTTTCATCTGTACATGAAATCAATTTAGTAGATTTGATGAGTGGTTACTACGTAGGTTATGAGAATGATTTTAAAGCACTCGATCAAGGCTATGTGGCAACCGCACAAGATGTAGGCGACTTTATTTTTGCTTTAAACAAAGGCACTTTTTTCGACGAACAAGAGCAAGCTTTGTATGCATCACTTTATAAGTATGAACACACGGGGTGGGTATTAGGGTATTCAAGCATTGCTCGTTATTATAAAGATATCGATACAGTCGTTGTGCAGTTTATAAATACTAATGGCGATGATACTGTGATGCTCACAGAAATAATTTATAATCGGATTATTGATATTGTAACTGCGCAACAATAGTAGTTAAAACTAGCTGCGTTATAAAAATTTATATGAATTTTAAAGAGGATTTAAATGCGTTTACTACACACCATGTTACGGGTTGCAGATCTAGATAAATCAATTGCGTTTTATACTCAAGTACTTGGTATGAAAGAGTTACGCCGTGCTGATAACGAAGAGTACCGCTATACCCTCGCCTTTGTAGGCTACGGTGATGAAACTGACACAACAGTGCTTGAACTGACCTATAACTGGGATACCGACAGCTATGATTTAGGCAATGCCTATGGTCATATCGCGATTGAGTTTGATGATATCTATAAAGCCTGTGCTGATATCAAGGCCGCTGGCGGTAACGTAAGCCGTGAACCAGGTCCAGTAAAGGGTGGCACAACAGAAATAGCGTTTGTAAAAGATCCAGATGGCTACTCAATTGAACTTATTCAGAAAAAAGAAAATATGAATAAATTTTAGTAAATATATTTAATAGGTTTACTAAGCGGCTTTTTAATTATTTAAGCTTAACTCTGATACAATTTTAAAAAAGGTGCTGTATGCACCTTTTTATCGTAACTGACTGTCTTTACTGCCACGCCGATTAAGCCCTTTAGAAAGTGCGCCTTTACCTTCTAGTTCAACTTGGCAGCTTACACAATACTTAACACCTGGTAACGCAAGTCTTCGTGCCTGTGGTATTGGTTCATCACATTCTTCACATAGCTCGGCACTGGCTCCAGAAACTAAGTTACTTCTAGCATATTGCACAGCATCATTAACGCTGGCGTCGATTTGATCTTGAATTGCACCATCGCGTGCCCATCCACTTGCCATAAATCCTCCTAATAAGGTTGGATGTTTAAATTTATGTTACCAAATTGAATCTTTATAAGTACTGAATGATAAAGCTAGGAATGTGATGTTCTTTGAAGGCTAAAGCTGCAAAATTATATCTTAAGGAAAGGCGCTGTAGTTGTTCCTTGTAATCTATTTTCACAGAAAGTTTAAAACGCCCTACAATTAGGCAAAAAAAAGCAGCTAAAAAAACTGCTTTATAATTCTAATTATTTATTTAAATATTAAAGGCTATAATCAATAACCTTCATGCCTAATTTTTCAAGCTCTGGACGAAGTGTTTTAGCATCACCCACTACTAAATAAATCATATCTTTAGTATTTAAGTGTTTTTTAGCTAAGGCGTTAACTTCTTCTTTGCTAATATTGCTAACAATCTCATTTCTTTCTTTTACAAAGCTAGGTTTTAAATCGAACTCTAATATTTGTGCTAAAAAGCCAAGTTTTGCATTAGGCGTTTCGTATTTAAGCGCATCTTTTTGATTGATGGCTTTACGCATAAACATAAGCTCTTCGTCAGTGACACCGTTTTGAGCATAGTTATTAAGCTCATTAGTAAACTCTGTAATAGACGCTGCAGTAGAGTCGGCTCTCACCGCTGCAGAGGCTGTAAAGCCACCTGATGTTTTGTCACCCCAAAAACGAGAGCGAGCACCGTAAGTGTAGCCTTTATCCTCTCGTAAATTTAGATTGATACGACTGTTAAAAGTGCCACCAAATGCAAAGTTCATTAAGTTAGCTTTAAAAAACTCACCTGTAATGTCTTCAACCATATCGCGTTTACCAATACGAATTTCTGATTGAGGAGCGTCTGGTTTATCAACCAAATAAATGACATTAGTTTCGACTTTAGGTTCGCTGAAATCAACGGCAATTGGGCTCGATTTACCTTGCCAGTTTGCAAGTGCAGCTTTAACTTTTGGCTCAATTGTTGACTCTTTTAAATCAGAAACAATAATGACTTGCGCGCCCTGTGGTTTAAAGTTTGCGTTATAAAAAGCTTTAACGTCATCTAATGTAATAGCCTCAATACTATTAAGCGTTCCAGTACTTGGAAGTGCAGCTATATTGTCGCCATATAGTAATTTGCTATATGTATTAGATGCTAAATAACCTGCATCCTTCATTGAATGTTGAATATTTTGAATGATTTGCTTTTTATTACGCTCAAAGTCATCGGCATTGAATGATGGTTTAAATAACTTCTCTTCAACAAGCTTTAGCGTTGCATCTACATTTTTGGTTAAGCTAGAAACATACACATTAGTATGTGTTTTATCAGCGTATATGTTTACCTGGCTACCCAGTTTTTCAAGCGCATTACTCATTTGCTCCGTAGTGTAGTTTTGCGTTGACTCGCTCATTAACGATGCAGTCATTGACGATAAACCCACTTTACCAGCTTGCTCATTATACAAGCCACCCGGAACTTTAATAAAAATAGCAGTAGTTGGCGTTTCTATACTTTGAGTACCTAATATTTTAATACCGTTTTCGGTCTTAGTTTGCCAAAGAGTAGGAACATCAACAGCAGGATTAGCGCCGGCCTCTGGATGAACACTTCGGTCAAATGTATCAACAGCTCTTCGTGCCACTAAATCATCAGCTGAAGTTGTAGATGGACCTCCAAAATCATACGCTTTAGGAGTAAAGTTGTCTGGGGCAGCTATAAGTTGAGTTTGGCCTTCTGGCACAACACTCATAATAACGGCAGACTTACCTTTGATATATTGATTAAAAACACGCATAACATCGGCTTTTGTAACTTTGTTATAACGTGCAATCTCATCTTTAGCTGAGTTTGGGTTACCTGTGAACGTTTCAGATGCGGCTAGTTGAGAGACTTTTCCTGATACGCTTTGCAGACCAAAAATTGCACCTGACTCTATTTTAGCTTTTACTTTATCTAAATCATCTTGTGTAACACCACGCTTTTCAAATTCAGTAAATGAATCACGAATGATTTTTTCCATATCAGCTAACGTTTTTCCTGCTGTAGGATTAGGTAAAGCATAAAGGCTAATTGAGCATGCTAACTCTTGGCATGGATGATTTGCACTTGCTTGAACAGCAAGTTGAGTTTTAACTAGGTTTTTGTATAGTAGTGAATTATTACCTCCACCTAGTATTTCAGCAAGTATATCAAGAGGTGCTTCATCTTCAGAGCGAGCATAAGTCGTTGGGAAACTCATACTTAATAAAGGTAAGTGAACCTTATCTTCCATTGAAATATATCTATCGGCATCTAGTGTTACCGCTGTTTTTTCAACTTTAGGTATTGTAGGACCTTTTGGTATTGGTGCAAAGTATTTAGTAACTAATGGTAGTATTTCATTAGCGTTGATGTCGCCACCAATAGTAAGCGTTGCATTATTTGGTCCGTACCATTTTAAAAAGAATGCTTTTAAGTCATTTACATTTACGCGATTTAAATCGTCCATAAAACCAATTACAGGCCATGAATATGGATGGCCATCTGGATACATAGCTTGAGCAACACGCTCACCTAAACGACCATAAGGGCGATTATCAACACGTTGGCCGCGCTCATTTTTTACTGTTTCGCGTTGTACTTCAAATTTTTCTTGGGTTACAGCATCGAGTAAAAAGCCCATTCGGTCAGCTTCTAGCCACAACATCTTTTCTAATTGATTTACAGGTACTGTTTCAAAATAATTTGTTCTATCTGAGTTAGTAGTACCATTTAAAGTACCGCCTGCTTCAGATATTATTTTAAAATGTTCCTCATCAGCAACATTTTCTGAACCTTGAAACATCATATGCTCAAAAAAGTGAGCAAAGCCTGACTTACCCAACTCCTCGCGAGCAGAACCAACGTGGTATGTTACATCAACGTGTACTAAGGGATCTGAATGATCCTCATGTACAATTACAGTTAAACCGTTATCTAGTTTGTATTTTTTATACGGTATGTTGATTTCGCCTGCATTAGATTCCACTGATTCAATAAGTGTAACGCCAGGAATTGATGTTTCTGTAACAATATTTTTATCAACAGCTTGAGTTGAGCTATTACATGCAGCTAACCCTGATGCAAGTAAAACAGCAAGTGCAATTTTTGTGAGTTTCATTTTTTAGTCCATATTTAAATTAACTCTATGAGTTTAAAGACTAATTAAAAGTACAACAAGGAATATGGAGTGATTACAGCTTTGGTTTTGTAACAAAGTGTGAATAGAATGATATGAATATGAAGTATGAAATGAGGGTATTAATTTGTAGTTTTATTCTAATAACACTGCACGTCCTATCTAAGTAGTAAATGACATAGCTAAGAGATTGATACTCTTGATAACATCGTGCAAAAAGAGTGTTATGTAACTCTGCTTTATACAATACTTAAAATAGTAAGTGGCGTCCCCAAGGGGATTCGAACCCCTGTTACCGCCGTGAAAGGGCGGTGTCCTAGGCCTCTAGACGATGGGGACACAGAATATGTGTCACTAGGACAACTGAATGGTTTGACTCGTTTCAGGCGAGCTGCTCAATAACACTTCACTTCCCTATTTAAAATAGGTAAGTGGCGTCCCCAAGGGGATTCGAACCCCTGTTACCGCCGTGAAAGGGCGGTGTCCTAGGCCTCTAGACGATGGGGACACAGAATATGTGTCACTAGGACAACTGAATGGTTTAACTCGTTTCAGGCGAGCTGCTCAATAACACTTCACTTCCCTATTTAAAATAAGTAAGTGGCGTCCCCAAGGGGATTCGAACCCCTGTTACCGCCGTGAAAGGGCGGTGTCCTAGGCCTCTAGACGATGGGGAC